>DATCBZ010000157.1:0-9139 GCA_036511555.1 Steroidobacteraceae bacterium | reverse complement strand
CGAGTGGAACGCTGGGGAAGCTTTCGAGAAAGCGCGGCACGAGAGGCGTCAAAAGTGCCCGCCCGAAGGTGGGCTCGGCCGCGACACGCAGCGCTCCGCCAGCGGCTGCGTGCATCCGTGCGATGAGATCGCGGGCCCCATCCGCTTCCACTACCACGCGTTTACAGGATGGATAGATAAGCCTGCCGGCGCCCGTGAGCGCGACGCGTCGCGTCGTGCGCTCGAGCACCCGCACTCCAAGCGCCTTCTCAAGATCCGCCACAGCCCTGCTCACTGCCGCCTTCGGCACTCCAAGACTGCGTGCCGCTGCCGAGAAGCCATTCAGATCGACCACCTTCGCAAGCACAGCAAGCTGCGCGGGCGCCCACAATTCATTCATAATACTACCAATGCGGCGGTTCGGTACCGTCATTGTTTCACTAGTGAGGCACTATTGGATAGTGCTTCGGGTAGAATCGCGCGCTCGCCGGTTCGGCGCCAAGGACAGATCGCAATGAAAATCACCCTGCACGCGATGTCGGTCGACATCTTCGTACCCACTCTTACGCACTTGGCGACGCTCCTCGAGAAGGGACTTGCGCACGCCACCACCAAGAAATTCGAGCCCAGCGTGCTCGTTAATGCGCGGCTTGCGCCGGATATGTTTCCGTTGTCGCGGCAGATTCAGATCGCCTGCGACGCGGCAAAAAACGGCTGTGCGCGCCTTGCCGGCCAGGAAGCGCCGCGCTTCGAAGACAACGAGTCGACACTTGAGGAATTGCGCACGCGCATCACACGGACGATCGACTATTTGAAGACCCTTTCGCCGAGCGCATTCGACGGCGGCGAGGATCGCGTCATCAAGATTCCGCTGCGCGAGCGCACGCTCGAGATGCAAGGCCTGCCGTATTTGCAGACCTGGGCTTTGCCGAATTTCTATTTTCACGTCGTTGCGACCTACGCGATTCTGCGGCACAACGGCGTTGAAATCGGTAAGGGCGATTTCCTCGGCCTTTAGGATTTTACAGAACTTGTCGGAAGTCGCAGTTTGGCTACAGAACGCGAGCGCAGTCACGCTCCGCGCCGAACCGGCCTGCCATGCTGGGGTCCCAACCACCCCAACGGGCAGTATTCTTGTCACCCCCAAGCGGCAAAGCAGCGCCGAAAAAATCGACCGATGAAACCGTCACGGCCGAAACATTGGGATTGCAACTGCGCGCCGCCCTGCCGCCGATGCGGGTGCATTCCCTTTCGATCTTTAACGATCAGGGTGATTTACTGTGGCTGAGTGAGGGGGCACTCGGACCGGACGAACATAGCGTCGTATTCGATGCCGTCGAGACGTTGCGCGGCGCCGATAACCGCGCCATTCACACTCGTGCGCTCGATGACGGTAGAAGCGCGATGTTTTTAGCGGTGCGCGCCCCAAAGGGCGACCTTGTGGGGCTGGCCATGGTGCTGGCCGATCCCAAATCCCTGAAGGGTGAGGCGCCATTGCGGGCGGTTACGACCCCGCTGCGCGCGGTGCTGCAAAAAATCGCCGTGCTGTTGCGCGTTAAGGCAGGTGGCAGCGGCACGACCGGGCCCGTCGCACAGATCGGCGCGCTGGCGGGCACGTCTTTCTCCGGCTCAGAGCTGGCGCTCATGTCGGGATCTTTGCCGGTGCTGCGGCCCGCAATTGCCGACGCCGCATTGCCAGTGCTCACGCCGCAAACGATTGATGATGTACTCGAATTTGAGCCGGTCGCGGGCGCGCCGCCGCTCGCGCCAGCGCAGCCCGTGTACGCCCGCGCAACACCCATGAATGACCAGGAGCAGGTCGCAGACCTGATCCTCGACGTACAGCAGTTGACGCAATTGCGCTCCGGCGGCCGCACGCGACGCTACGAGGTGCTCGCGCGCTCGCGCCGCGAAGTCGCGCGAGCCCACGTGCCGTCCGCATTCGTGGCGCCGGCGGCGCGCGGCCCTGCTGGCGCGGTACTCGATGCTCTCGTGTTGCGACGGCTTTTGACGTGGCTTGGGGAAAATCCAATCGTCTGGGACGCGGAGCCTGCGAGCTTCTCTATCAATCTTTCGATGGGCGCTCTTGAAGATGCGCAATTTCTGCACCGTCTGCCTGCAGATCTAGCGCGTACCGGAGTCGCCGCGCAATGCATTGGCTTTGAGATCAGCGAGCTTGCTTGCAATCAAATTCCAACCCACGTCGAACGCTTCATCGCCGAGTGCGAGAGGATCGGCTGCTTCGTGGTCCTCGATGATTTCTCGCTCGATACGCGCGCCGTGCCGTTCCTGCGCTCCAAAGCCATGCGCCTCGTCAAGATCGATGCGCGGCTCACCTCCGCCGCGCTGCAGGACAAACTCTCGCAAGCGCTCGTGGTCGCGATCGCGCAAGCCTGCAAAGTGCTTGGCATCCACTGCGTTGCAAAACACGTCGAGTCGCAGGCGGCACTGCAGTGGCTGACCGCCGTCGGCTGCGATCTGGCGCAGGGTTTTGTGCTTGACCGGCCGTTGCCGCTTGAATCCCTGACGGCCCCGGCGGGCGTTGCCAAGCCGGCAAAATCCGCACTGCGCAGGCCTGGCTGATCGCGACGAAGCGAGCGGATCGTGCGGCCGGCGCACGCGCAAACCCGCGGCGGGCTTCGACTTGTATCCTAAGCTTGGATACTGTGGGAACACTTTCCGCGACTTTATCTTCGGCGCCGCTGCAGCAGATGCTGACCCTCGATCAATTGCGTTCGAATCGGAACGCGCTATTTTGGAGTCTGCACGCCGCGGGCTGGGGAGCGTATGCCATCAGCCAATACTTCGGTGCGCTGCTGCAGGCGCAACCGGTCGAGTATCAGCAGGTGATCGCTGTCGCCGCCGTGTCGGGCTTCGTCCTGTCGATGCCGCTGCGCCCCATCTATCGCAGACTCTGGGGCCGCCCGCTACGCACGACGATTTTGGGTGTGCTGTTGTCCTGCTACGTCACCGCGCTGGCGCTGCGTGTCGTCATCAACCTCGCCTACAAATATCTCGTCGAACCCAGCTGGCAGTTCAAAACTCTATTTGAACTTCTGGAGGGCTCGTTATCAACCACGTATCTGCTGCTGTGCTGGAGCGCTCTGTACTTTGGAATCAAATATTATGAGTCGCTGCAAAAGCAGCGCGAAACGGTGCTCAAGGCCACCGCGCTCGCACAGGAGGCGCAGCTGAAGATGTTGCGTTACCAATTGAACCCGCATTTCCTGTTCAATACGCTGAACGCAATCTCCACCCTCATTCTCGACAATCAGAACCGCACCGCCAACCACGCGGTCGCGCGGCTGTCGGAATTTCTGCGCTCGACGCTGGATCAGGACCCGATGAAGAAGGTGACGTTGCGCAAAGAGATGGAGCTGCTCGACTTGTACCTCAACACTGAGCGGCTGCGTTTTGGCGAGCGGCTGCGCCTTGAGTACGCGATCGAAGATTCGGCTCTTGATGCTTTGCTGCCGAGTCTACTGCTGCAGCCGCTGATAGAGAACGCGGTGAAGCACGCGATCTCGCAGCGTGAAGACGGCGGTTTCATCCGCATCGAGGGGCGCATCCGCGAGAGCATGCTTGAGCTTGCCGTGATTGACGACGGTCCAGGAATGCGCGAGGGGGCGCTGCCCGTCGATGGCCGGGGCGTGGGGCTGCGCAATACTCGCGAGCGGCTGGCGGTCCTCTACGGGATCGGCCACCGGTTTGCAGTCCTGAATTCGCATCCCGGCATGCGTGTGGAGATAGCATTGCCGCTGGAGACCCACCAAGAATGAGCTCGAAAGTGCGCACGGTGATAGTCGATGACGAGGCGCTCGCACGGCGTGGCCTTGAGCTGCGATTGAGCCGGGCACCGGATTTCGAAATCGTCGCGCAGTGTGGAAGCGCGCGCGACGCGCTGCCTGCGATCCGGGCGCACCGGCCCGATCTTTTGTTTCTCGATATCCAGATGCCAGGTCTTTCCGGATTTGATCTGCTCGCGCAGATTCCAAGCGAGTCCCTGCCGCTGGTCGTGTTTGTCACGGCCTACGATCAATACGCCATTCGCGCCTTCGAGGCGCGCGCGGCGGACTACCTATTGAAGCCCATTGACGATGATCGCTTCGATGCGACCCTTGAGAAGGTGCGGGCACACCTGCGTGTGCGCGGCGCCGCAGAACAGCGCGATCGACTGGTCGGCCTGATCGCGGAAATCAGCGGCTGTGGCGAAGTTGCGCTCGATGAGCTCCTGGAACGGGGTCGTGCGGCGCTTGAGCCTGCGCACGCGGACATCCTTCCGATCCGTCAAGGCCGAGAGATCGTACGCGTTCCGATCGCATCGATCGAATGGATCGATGCGGCCGGGGACTACATGTGCATTCACGCAAGCGGCCAAACACACATTTTGCGCGGCACCATGAAAGAGCTCGAGGACATTCTTGATCCGCGCCTCTTTCAGCGCGTGCATCGCTCCACCATCGTTAATCTGCGACGCGTCAAGAGTCTGCGCGCGCACATGAACGGCGAATATTTTTTAACTCTTGAGGGCGCTCAGGAGCTGAAGATGTCGCGCACCTACCGCGATAAGGTGGAGTACTTCCTCAAGGGGTCACGGCAAGCATGACCTGCAATGCAGGCTTGCCGTCTGGCACTCGCAAATAACGGCCGCCGTGCGAGCACTATTAAGCCCCGCGCGGTGAGTAAAATGCTACTTGGACTGACCCGTAGTAACATCGCCCGATGAATCCGGAACACCTGCAAAGAACGCTGGCGGCGCTGCACCAGGAGCTCGGCCGGGCGTCGACGCTCGATGCACAGACACATCAACGCATGCGCGAGGTTTTGACCGGCGCGGAAAGCCTCGGAACCTCGCCCGGCGAGGCGCAATCGACATTGCACCCCGAGCACCTGGAGGCGCTCGCCGTTGGATTCGAGGCCAACCATCCAAGCCTAACCGTCGGGCTGCGCCAACTGATAGCTCTGCTTGGGGAAGCGGGAATATAGGCGGGAGCTTGCCGACCCGGCGCTGCTCGCAGTCGTTCTGCGCAGCAGCGCCTTAAGAGCCGCGGGAAACATCGCCGCGGGCGCGCACGGTCGAGCACTCACTGCGTCGGCTTGCCGGTCGATCAGGTCTTGGGCTTCCTGAACTTCAGCACGAAGTTGTCGGCCTCACCAATTGCGACGTACTTGGCGCGGTCCTTGTTACCCAGCGTCAGCGTCGGCGGCAATGTCCACACGCCATCGGGCCAGTCTTTCGTGTCTTTCGGGTTCGCATCTATTTCCGATGAGCCCACGAACTCGAAGCCCGCCTTCTTTGCGAGCGCAATGGCATAGTCCTCGCGCACATAACCGCTCTTTGCCTTGGGATCCTGCGGCTTATCGTTCCTGCCGCGATGGGCCTCAATTCCAAGCACACCGCCCGGCTTCAATGCACGCAAGCAACCAGCCAGAGCCTCGGATGCATAGCCGGCCTCCATCCAATTGTGCAGATTGCGAAAGGTGAGAACCAAATCTGCCGAGCCTGGCGGGGCGATGTCGAAATGGCCGCCGCCAAGGGTACTCTCGTGGATCGTGCCGAAGCGCTGCGCCTGCGGCGCGATTCGCGCACGCCAGTGCGCAACCGTGGTGTCTTCCTCGGCGTTGCCAGGCACTGGCAGCGCGACCGTGTAATGACCGCGGGCAGCAAGGTAAGGCGCGAGGATTTCCGTCCAATAGCCGCCGCCTGGCCATAGTTCAACCACATTCTCATCGGCTCTCAGGCCGAAAAAAGTGAGCTCCTCGGCAGGATGGCGTGCAACGTCGCGCGCCACGAACGCGGGCGTGCGCTGATTGCTTGCGATGGCGGCCAGGAGCGCAGGATCAACCGGCGCCGAGGTCGCGGCCATGCCAAGCGGGGCAGCAAATGTCAGGACGAGAGCCGCTAGAGCGTTGCGCATCGAAAAAGTCTCCCCATTAGTAAGCATATCTACCGAGCAATCCCTACCAGGTGTAGCGCACCCGGTAGCGCACGACGCTCTCGCCATCTTTGGCAATCGTCACCGGAAAATGAATGTTGTGGGCGTCATCGGCCATGAACGGTTGCGTGTTCGAAAGGATCTTCCAGCTGCTGCCGCGGTACAGGCTCTCTTTGACCAGCACTTCAACCGCTTGTTCCTTATGGTTACGCAGCTTGATCTCGATTTCCTCCTCCATTGAGCGCGCTTTGCTGTCGACCGTAAATTCGACTTGGCGCCGCTCGCCAACGACGTCGAACGCCGCACCCAGTTTGATACGGACGTTCTCGTCCTTGGGAGTGTGATCGATCTGATCCTCGCCAATGAACTCCGGCGCCCCGTCCGCCGCGTCGAGCTTCGAGACGCGAATGCGCCCCGCCGGCAGTGGCGTACCCAGGCCGTGCTGCTTGTCATTGCGGAACTCGAGATACACATCCACCTTCTTGTTCGACACTGTGCCCGCGTTCCGGTCGGTGATCGGATTGCCGTAGGAGTAGGCCGGCTGCGCGCCGTAATACAGGAGGATTTTTTTGACAGGTATCTGTCTGACTTGTTCAAAGAGCTCGAGCTGCTGGGTCGAGTTATCAGGAAGAGTCGTAGGGCGGCCAAGCGTGTACAGATGAAATTCGAAGAAGGATTTCTCTTCGAACCCCTGCGCCGCCGCGGGTGCCGCCACGGCGTCGAACTTGCGCATCGCCGAGACTACGGCTGTCTGATTCTGCGCCCGATGGACATCGCCCGCGATGAGCTTTAAGCGTGCGTCGGTGTACGTTGCGCCCGATTCATTAATGATGCTGACCCATGCGGCAAGATCCAAAAGGCCGCTATTGGCGTCCTTGCCTTCATTGAAGAGAAGGTTGTAGTCCGCCCACCAGGTTATGCCGGCAGTCTGATAAGTGATGCGCGCGCGCTGCTCTCCGCCGCGCGGGGCATCGAGGTCCCAGACAAGCGTGGGCTTCGTGTTTAGCCCGCCGGGCAGCTCCGGAAAGCGTATAGCCGAGTAGCCATTCAAGGCCTGAATCGTACCGTCGTTCGCCCGCAGCACGATCCCATTGACGGCAGAGAGCAGCGTGCCACTTGTCGTAACGGCCTGCTGGCCCTCGGTTCGCTCGACGGTTATGGTTCGGTCGATATATTTGAGGAGCAATTTCTCGGTACTAACCAGGTCGAACTGGAAATTCTGCCCCAGGACCCGTGTGCGCGGATCCGTCAATGAGTTGAAGGTAACGGTGGTGGGATCAATGAGCGCCGCGACGTCGGTAAATCTCACCGTGGAGCGGCCCGTTGCGACCTGCATGCTGCGATCCTGCCGCACCAACGCATAGCCTGGCACTTCGGCCGGACCCACCACCCCGCGGCCGGCGACGGGCCGGTACACATCCGCCGCAAGCGCGCCCGGCGCAGCGGAGCTGTAAATGGTAATCGCGGTCTCGTCGCGAGCGGCGGGGCCGGCGTTGCAGACGCCCACAAGAGCCATCGCTGCCACCCCGAAGCGCCTTGCGACTCTTGTAACGATCAGCATGACAATCCCTTATTCATCGATTTGACCATGTGCGCGCCGTGCAGTCCTCGCAGCTGACATAAAATAGTGCACTGCAACATCGCGGCGCACAGCGGGCTGCGAAATGAGCGCCGCCGCGCGCCAGCGCCCCTTCTGTGCGTCCGATCTGTGAGCCAGTCCGCGCGTCGCCGATCGACGACTCTGCAAGATACGCTCGTCACCAACAATGGGCCAAGCGGATGAACTCTGACTTCGGCAGAATCCCATGAACGAAGCCGCACTTCGCACCGCCCCGGACACCATGGACGTGCCGAAAACAGCTCCTGCGGTTCGCCCTGGCGAACCCGACTCCGCTGCCGCACCTGCGACCGCGGCGAACTTTGCGCCCGCCGCCGCAGCGCACATGGATCGTGATTTCATCGCGCGCAATCAGGTCGTTGAACGATACCTGTCGGGCACGCTGCCGATCAAAGGGGCCACCGACTTCGAACGCTTCTGCCGCGAACAGCCTGAGCTGCTCGATGCGATTGGGCTACCCGAGCGCGTCAACGCAGGTTTACGGCTCCTCGAGGCAAGCGGTAAACCCGAACCCTGGCGCGAGGCGCCCAAAAGAGCATGGGAGAAACCGCAGGTCCTGATCAGCCTCGGCGCGCTCGCTGTGCTGTTGGCGGTGGTACTCGCGATTGTCGCAAGCGGCAGCGCCGATAAGAACACCACCATCGCCAAACTCAGAACGCTAGCGCGCGAGCAACCGCTCGAGGCGGCCTCGGCCACGCGTTCAATTCGATTGTTGCCAAGCCGAGTGGGTGGCTCCGATACGCCCGCCATCACGATCGGCGGCGGGCCGGCTCAACTCGTCGACCTGCGCATCGATATGACCCACTCGCCGTACCGGGCGTTTCGCGTCACGATCGACCGCATCGATCAAGGTCGGGTCGCGGTGCTCCACAACATCATGAAGGACTCCAACGGGCACGTACATCTGGCAATTAACAGCTCCGCGCTCGGCCCAGGTAATTATCAGTTCACGATTGAGGGGCTGACCTGGAGCGGCGAACCCGAACCCGACGCCTGGATTACGATCGGCATTCAGCGTTAGACGTTGTCAAGCGTTAGCGCGCAGGGTCGTCAGCGGCGGCTGATTGACCACGGAGCGCGTCGCAAGCCAGCCGCTCAAGACAACTAGAAGTGCGCCTCCCATGAGACCCCAAGCCCACACGGATGGGTCAAAGCCGTAGGGCAGCTCAAGCACGCGCGTGGCGACGTAGTAACCTGCGATCGATGCACCGCCGGACGCGAGCAAACCGGACAGCAAGCCCAAAACCGTAAATTCAGCAAGCACGCCCTGCAGCACAACGCTGCGGCTCGCGCCCAGCGTGCGTAGCATTGCACTTTCGAAACGCCGTTCATCGCGGCTCGACTGCACGGCGGCGAGCAGCACGGTGAGTCCCGCAAACACGGTGAAGATGAACACGCTTTGCACGGCGAGTACTGCCTTATCCACAACTGAGCGCACTCGCGTCAGCAGCTCGTCGATATCGAATATTGAAACGCTGGGGAAGCGGCGTGCAAGCGCGGCCAAAGAGTTTGCGCCAGCCGGTCGGAAGTAAGCGCTCGTCATGTAGGTGCCGGCAGTGTTATCGATGACACCTGGCGCAAATACGATGAAGAAGTTCGGTTGAAA
>DATCBZ010000156.1:0-13257 GCA_036511555.1 Steroidobacteraceae bacterium | reverse complement strand
CGTACAGCTCAGCGCGCGGCCGGTTTATGGACACTGTGCGGCCAATGAGCGAATCACCTTTCTCGCCGTTCAGATGCTCGCTGCGCAGGGGTAGACGCTCGATCTCCATGTGGTCGCGCCATCCTCGTCCTGCGCAGACATCGTGTGTTGCTCGATGCCGAGATTGCCGCCCTCTATGGTGTCAACACCAAAGCGCTGAACCTAGCCGTCAAGCGTAACGCCGATCGCTCAGCCCTCAAGGCAGCGCTGCAACGCTTACTCGGTCCATCGGCATAGACATTTTAGATTTGTCCATTAGAAAAAATATCGCGCTTGCAGTTCTTGCATTTTTCGGTCGAAGTAAAACACAAGAATGGTAATGGTCCGGGATTTAGCCACGTCCTGAATGGAAAATGATTGCAGTGCGGGCATTTGATACGGCTCAGTGGCCAGTACACCAAGAGAATGACTACTATAGCGATCCCGCCTCCAATGAAGTCGGGGATTTGTCGGTGAAAAACAGTATATAGAAGCCCGCCTAGACAAAGAACGCATAGAGATCTGAAGCACTTTCTACGAATTGGATCGCGGACTATTGAGAGCATGGAGGCGGGTTCGTATAGGGACCGGTAACCGTGTTGGTGTTTGTTATCGCATATCCAATGCCTGGGCCGATGCGCAGTCCTCCACCTACTAGGTTACCGTTGGTTCAATATAATGAGATCCCAAACCAAGGCGTAGCCAAATTCCAATTTGTGAATGGGCCCTGAAAGTTGCTCGTGTTGCCCGAGATAAAGCCACCGGTGATACCCGCACTTGCCATGAGCCCATAGTTGTTAGTTCCGACCGAAGAAAACAAGCCGCTTGAGGTGACTGCCACGGCCGCGTGCTAGGGACACTCCAATCCGCAGATATACCGCTCGCCTGTTAGACTTCGGACCGTACGCGCCCGTAGCTCAGTTGGATAGAGTACTTGGCTTCGAACCAAGTGGTCGGCGGTTCGAATCCGTCCGGGCGCGCTATAAAAACAAGCACTTAGCCCCCATAGCAAAGTTTAAGTTGCGTATATGGTGCGCCAAAGGCCCTCGGTACCTGCTGCACTTCAATGTCCCCAGGAGCTTGCGGCCAAGCGCCCCGCGAAATGTTTCCCGCGCATGCCGGACACTCAGATCGCACGCATGACTTGCGGCGGCCAATGGCTGACGTCCACCCGACCACTGGGCAAGCCGCGCCATTGTGCACCGTGCCCAGGGCGAAATGGACGCCGCAAATGTAGCGGGGAAGAAAGTGCGTCTGTGGCTTCGGAAAATCTCGAAGCTGCAAGGGCGGCACGGGGAACCGACCGCTTGCACGTAGCGCCGTGGCCCGCAGTGTGGGCCCTGATGTCCACGCACTTCCCATTCACTCAGCGGTATTGAAGTAGGCCGTTTGCTCGCAGGCCAATTTCAATGCGGTGCTTGCGCACAAGCTCATCCGCCCGCAGAGGTCTGCGACGGGTGCTTGTGACTCTGAGTGCTTTTAACGCCGCTGCAACGCGGATTGCAGATGGCGGTGTCAAAGAGGGAAGCGTTCGTGGTCGCCGTATTGCGCGAAGAGCGCCGCTTGGGTTGCGACAACCGGCGCTGCATTCGTGCTGCGGCCGAGTTCCGCCGGGTGGGCGTTCGAGGTACGGACGGCGCTTACAGACTCAGGCTCGCGCTATTTGCCTGCGGGGGTATCGGCGCGGATTTCAGCTGCCGCGCGGCGCAAAATATCAGCGATGCGCTTGCTTTCCTCGCGTGTTTCGGCCGCGGCGTTGAGTGCAATCTTAAGTTCGCGGCGCGCGCGCAGCATCTCGGACGAGCCGCGAGGTTCGCTGCCCGCATCTTCTGCATCCGCATCTGCTGTCTCATCGTTGGAGAAGGCTCGCCGGAAGCGCTCCATCTTTTCGCCAACGCGATCAAATTGCGCAAACATCGAATCCACTATGGCACGGTTGCTTGCAAGCTGCGCCTCGCCGGTCGCAGTGACGCGGTAGAGCTTGCGGGTCCCGTCGACCGCGACCGTCGCGTAGCCGATCTCCTCAAGATAAGTCAGCGCTGGGTACACCATGCCGGGACTCGGCGTGTAGAAGCCTTTGGATTTCTCCTCCAGTGCCTTGATGATTTCGTAACCATGGCGCGGCTTTTCAGCGAGCAGCGCCAATACCAGGAGCTGCAGATCGCCGGATGCGAGCTTGCGGCCCATCCGCATGCCGCGGCCGCCCGTGCCGTCGTCTTCCATGAATCCGCCCCCGAAGCGGCCGAAGCCATGGCGTCCGTGGCCGTGATGGTGCCGGCCCATGTAATGCTGATGCCTGCCGTGACGCAGTAAATTTTCCGAGTGATGTCTCATACTATCTCCAGATATGTCTTAAAACGTATCTTAAGATATATGAGATGCGAGCCCGTGTCAAGAGTTTGCGATGGGGCCGTGGCAGGCGTGCTTTATAAGCGTCGGCGCGGGCCCGGAGATGCGGCGTGCCTCACATCCTGCCTGAGGGAGATGAATCAGGCGCCATGGCAGGGTGGCACCGCGTTCGCGCGGCCGAACGACCGCGCGCCCCCAGAGTGCGGTGGCAATGACTCCGATCTTTCAATGCACGCCGAGCACACGAAACACGAACAGCAGCCCGGCGCCAAATAGGGCGGCTCCAAGGAGGACGCACACCGGCAGCGTGAGGACCCACGCGAGGATAATGTTGCGCACGGTCGGTCCCTGCACACCCGAGCCGTTTGCGACCATGGTTCCGGCAATGCCCGATGAAAGAATGTGTGTAGTGCTGACCGGTAAGCCCAAGAGATCCGCCGCCTCAATCGTGCCGAAGGCGACGATTTCCGCCGCAGCGCCTTGCCCGTAGGTGAGACGCGCCTTGCCGATTTTTTCCCCCACAGTCACCACGATGCGTTTCCAGCCGATCATCGTGCCGAGCCCCAGTGCCAGCGCGATCGCAACCTTCACCCACACTGGGATGAATGAGGTCACGCCCTTCAGTGCCTTCTGATAGCTCGAGAGCGCGTCCGCGTCGTAACCCGCCGGCAGCTTCTTGGCCTTGATCATCTTGGCGAGCGTTTCGGACACCAGATAGATATTGAGTCGCAGCGTGCGCCGTTCGGCGCCGGGGACCGATGCCAGATCATTGACACCGGCGAGCCCCGTCATCACGCGGTGATTGACGGTTTCGAGCGCCGGCATGGTTGCGGGATTGATCTCGCCTTTGCGCAGATAAGTGGTCAGTGTCCTATTGGCGCTATCGACGCTGCCGCGCGCGGGTGTGACGCCGGTTTTTTGCATCGATTGCTCGAACGACGTGGCGGAGCTGCGAATCTTTGTCAGCGTGCCGGCCGATGTCTGCAGATTGAGCGCAAAGCCTGCCGGCACGATCCCGACCAGGATCAGCACGATGAGCCCCATGCCTTTTTGGCCATCATTGGAGCCGTGCGCGAAGCTCACGCCGGTGCAGGTAAAGATGAGAAGTCCCCGAATCCAACCCGGCGGCGGCGCTTTGCCTTCAGGTGCTTTGAAGAGTGCGGGATTGCGCAGCAGCGCTTTGGCAAGCAGCAGCAGCAGGCCAGCCACCACAAAACCGATGAGCGGGGAGAAGAACAGAGCCTTTACCGTGTCGCCCACCTTCGTCCAGTTCACGCCATCGCCGAAAGCGCTGTCGGGGCTTAAGAGCGAATTCATGAGACCGACGCCGACGATGGAGCCTATCAAGGTGTGTGAGCTTGATGCCGGCAGGCCGAGATACCAGGTTCCCAGATTCCAGATGATCGCCGACAGCAGAAGCGAGAACACCATTGCAAAGCCCGCACCGGAGCCGACATTGATGACCAGCTCCACCGGCAGCAACGCCACGATGCCGAAGGCGACGGCACCGGAGGATGTCAGGACGCCAATGAGGTTCCACAGGCCGGACCAGACGACCGCCTGCGTCGGCTTCAGCGAGTTCGTGTAGATGACGGTTGCCACCGCATTGGCGGTGTCATGGAATCCGTTAACGAACTCGAAACTCAAGGCGAGCAGTAGCGCTAGACACAACAAGGTACCGGTCGGCAGGTCGATGCCTAGGCTTGCAAACATGACGGAGCACCTCAGGAGCGCTTATTTTGATTGGCGCTCTTGAGAGTATGACGGTCATGTGACGATCGCATGACAGGCGGGAAACCCTCAGAAAGAGGCCATTCCCCGACCGTCCGACCGAAGCAGGAAGCGGCGCGCGCTTCGCGGCGCACTGCCGCCTGCTCTAGTGAGCGTGGTGCGAGCTGCGGTGATGCTTGCGGGCGTGGTGCCCGTGCGCATGATGCGCGGATCGGTGCGCCGCATGGTGAGCGGTCGCGTGATGGTGAGTTCGTGATGGTTCGGCAGCAAATGCTGATCCTGTGAGAAGGACAAGAGCCAGAGCCAAGGCAGCTTTACTAAACATACAGATCCTCACTTGAACTTTTGTGTGTGCGTCAATGCTCACGCGGCGTGGAGTCTAACGGCGCGCGCATGATGGCGTCGCGAATTTTCGCAAACGGGGCGTCGCTGCGCAGCGCTGCGGAATCTCCTTCGGGCTCGATCCCGAGGCTCATCCATAGGGCCGAAAGATCGGTTTGCAGGGGCGCATCCTTTGCACTGGCATATAAATCGTGCAGGACCGTAGTGCCGACCGCGGTGTCACCAACCGCAAAGACGCGCTCAATCGGCCAGTCCGACAACAGGCCCCCGCTTGCGCGGGCGATCGCTCGCAGCGCCGTCTGCAGGCCCGCGCGATTATCGGTACGACGCCGAATCTCTATATCCGCCAACAGACAGAAGAGCGCTCCGCCCCAATATGTTCTGCCCCACGTATGGGTGTGATCAAGCCCGGCGTCGCCGGCCTGCGGCAAACCGCGGGGCATCGAGCGCACCTCGTCGGTCCAGACTTCGGCCGCGCTGCGGTTGCCTACCTGCACACGGGCGACTCCTTCTACATACACAGCGATTCCCTCCGACAGCCATAGATGCTCGGGCCCGACATCCGGCAATGCGAGATGCGTCATCTCATGCACCAGCACCCAATCATTAATGAGCTCGGCTGCTGTGACTTCACGGCCCACTGTGATGCGGATGAATGCTCCCTGCGCACCGAAGGTCGTTCCGTGGCGCACGCCGCCACCGCTTTGCGAGGAGACACGCACACGCAGCTCCTTCACCGGAAAGCGATCGTAATAGGCGGCGACGATGCCCGCGGAACGGCTGATCCAGGCTACCAGCGGCGCAGTTCCATTGGTGAAATCGGAATCTGCGAACTCGATCGATATGCGTACGCCATCGACTTCCAGAAGCTGCGGTGCTGCCGCGGCGGTGCCAGGTGAACAACCCCAAATGCATAGGTTCGCCGCTACGAGTGCCGTGGCGCGTAGGTGTATGCGAAAAAACATGGCAGATTGACGCACAATCGTCCTCGAAGTTCCAGATGCAAGGACTTGATGCGATGGGCGAGGCCAGCGTACCGGCCCAGGTGAGCGGCCTCTTGGGGCTCTCAATCAGCGTTGAAGATGCGGTGCGAATAAAAAGGAGGGCCTGTGCCCTCCGAAGCCTACAAACCGCACAGGGGACTAACCGCCGTGCTCTCTGGGTTGGCGCTCCTCATCGCTCGGGGGCAAAACGACCAGGCGCCCGTTGCAGGGATAGGCCCGCAGCTCGATGTTGAGTCCGGGGCCGTCGTGGTGCGGGAATGCGACGCCGATCTTTGTCCAGCTCGTACCGCTCTTGCCCGACGCTGCGGTGTATTCTTCAACCGTGAAAACACTGAAAGGGATCGCGGGGTTCGGGGTTGACATGAAAAATCTCCGACGTTTTAGCGCTTGCGAGCGAATGCCACGAAGCGTACCGGGCGCGTGCTTGTCCGAGGAGGTGTGAAAGGCATGGGAATGCGAAGAAATGCGCAGCGCTGCGGATTGCTCGTGACTGCGGGCGCGCTGTTCTCAGCGCTTGCCGCCAACAGCTATGCGTGGGGCGTTGCCGGCCATGAAACCGTCGGTGCGATCGCCGACCAGCTCATCGCCGGCCGGCGCGCGGAAGTTGAAGTACGAAAATTGCTCAAGCCCGGAGAGACTCTAGAGAGCGTCTCCAACTGGGCCGACTGCGAGCGCGAGGGTTGCGCTAGCTTGGCGAACGAGGATCGGCAGTTCACGCACATGAATCCACAGCAGGCGCATTACCACTACACCGATGTGCCCTTCCAGGCCGCGGCGTACGAGGAACACGCGGTCGGCACCAGTGACGATGACGTGGTCCACATCCTGAAGCAGTGCATTGAAGTTCTGAAAGGCGCACGCGGCCCTGCCGCGAACCCCCACAACTTCCGGCCGCGCGAAGCGCTGCTACTGCTCGTGCATCTGATGGGCGATGTGCACCAGCCATTGCACGTCGGCAGCGCCTATGTGAGCAACGACAATGCATTTGTCGTACCGGCCTCCGCGCGCGCAGTCGACAATGTCAGGATCTTCAAAACGAACGGCGATAACGACTTGATCTTTGAGGCGCGCTCTTTGCACAGCTTCTGGGACAACCGCGCCGTAACTGATGCCATGCAGCGCGCACAAGTGCGCACACCCACTGAGTTTGCCGCCGTGCTGATGCGCAGCGCGCCGAACGTGCCCATCGTCACCGGCGATGTCACGAAGTGGCCCGCCAAGTGGGCGACTGAAACGCTTGCCGCCTCGAAAGAGGCACACGCGGGACTCATCATCGAGGAGCACGAGGAGCGAGGCCGAAAGCGCGAGCGTCACGATGCCTGGCGTGTGGCGGCGCCGCAAGGCTACGCCAAAACGGCGTCAGCGCGTGCGGCTCTACAGCTGACGCGCGCTGGCTATCGGCTGGCCGCGGTACTCGAAGCTATTTGGCACTAGCGCGCTTCAGCGCATTACGGCGAGGCGCGTGAGATTGGCCTGGACGACATCGTCGCGCGCAGCGCGGCGTGTGTACCAGCGCTGTGCGGCATCCACCAGCAGCGTACACACCTGCACAGCCTGCAAGGCGTCCGCGTCATTGGTCTTAGGCTGTGTGGGGTGGCATCCCGGCGACATGGCTCGCGCGAGCCGCCGCAGCCGCAATTGGCGCAGCTCACGCACCGGGACGAGTTGGGTAGCCTGCAGTTGCGGGCAGCCGGCGCGTTCACACCACATGCGGAACAGCTGCTCGCTGTCGAGCGCTGCCTGCGTGGTCATAGCCGAATCGGCTCGGGTCCATGTCGCACACCACGCCTTATATTGTTCGCCGGAGCTGCGCTGGCGGCGATCGCCGAGAGCGATCGCGATGTGCGGCAGTGCGAGCGCATCATTAAGTGCCGCGCCCCACATTTGGTGGTGTAGCAACTGTTCGATATCCGTAAGGTAGGTATCGAACATCTTCGAGCTCAAGGTACGAAATTCGCGGCCGGCGGCAATGCCCGCTTGCAGATTGTGCTCAGGGTTGCGAGGCGTGAACATATTTTTCCATTACCTCAATGCTTAGGTCCGCGCGCAATCAAATTTGAAACCGCAGCTCTCACTCGAACTTCCCTGTCGAGCCGGTACTGAAGGGGAAACATTTTCCGCTACTCAAGTGCCGCGCGCCACCGTCGCAAGGGAGTTCTGCGGGCAGGCTACGCACGAGGTTATCCACAAAACCTGTGTATAACTCTGTGCACAGCTCGTGTCTCGCTAGCGTGATTCTCGATTCCGGCTGAAATTTCGTCGGCTTGGTCAGTTTCTCGCCATCAAGTACTCGGCCGCCTTTATTAAATATTTATTACGCAACAATCTTGACTTACTGCAGCAAATGTAGTGGCTAGCGTCGTTTTGCCGGACAAGTCGTCGCAAAGGCGCCGAACGACACGGCGTGCGCGCCCTGCAGCACATGCTTGCGAACCGGCGCGCATCGCTTGCTACCGATCCGGGCGGCGTCTCGCCGTGATGCTGCTCCCTGCCGCGCCCCGGTCGGGCGCTTGCCCTGCCAGGACTCGTAAGGGAGGATTGCGGGTCGCCATCTACGATCCTGGGGATAACTTGGAAGAGGGTCCAATCACGGTGCAGCTCGCCGGTCACAAGCACCATCCGGCGCTGATGACGATCTCGATCTATAAATTCGTCAAAGCGGCACTGTCGGTGCTATCGGCGGTGGTGGCGTGGCGCTTGACGAACCCGCACGTCGAGGCTGCCATGCACGCCTGGGCAGAGACCTTGCCGCAGGGATTCTCCGAACACTTGGTGCGCGAGGCGTTGGCAGCCGTCAGCGGCATTCCGGCATTTCGCTGGCGGCAGCTCGGATTTGTGTCGCTCCTGTATGCCGCGCTTTTCAGCGTAGAAGGAGTGGGCCTCTGGCGTGAGCGCAGCTGGGCGGAGTACCTGACGATCGTCACGTCCTCCTTACTCCTGCCCTTTGAATTCATCGCCGTGCTGCATCATCCGACGCTGCTGCGCACAGGAGTGTTGGTTGCGAATGCTGCGATCGTGGCTTATCTGGTTGTCTGGACGCTGCATCGACGTACGCCATGAACGCAGAGCGTCATCCGCCTGGTCCGCGCCGCATGCACCGCACCGCTTGCGGCTTACTGATGCGCCACGCGCCGATGCAATTTCTGACCAGCGTGGCGGTGCGTTACGGCGGCATTGCCCGCATCCCGCTCGGGCGCAACTTCCTGTACCTGGTGTCGGCGCCGGATTTGATTAAAACCCTGCTGGTGGATCACCGCACGCGCTTTATGAAGAATACGCGTTATGCAGTCATGCAACGCGTGCTGGGTCAGGGGCTGCTGTTAACGGAAGGTGATGCGTGGCGCCGTCAGCGTGTGGCGGCACAGCCTTCTTTTAAGCCCGCAGCCCTCGAGCGCAACGTGCCGTGGATGAGCAGCATGATCGCCGATCATCTGGATCGCTGGGGCGAGCTCGCCGAACGCCACGCCAACATCGATATTTCCACCGAGATGTCGCGGCTTGCGCAGTCGCTCTCCGGCAAAATGTTGTTTGGCTCGGTGTTTGCGCGACACGCCGACACTGTGTTTGGCCTCATCGAATCATTGGAAAAATACTGGCCCAAGGTGCCGCGCTTCCTGCGGCCGGCGTCACGCACGCGCCGCGCGGAGAAGGCGCTGCAGCTAGGCTTGACGATGGATGCGTTCGATGCGGAATTCCTTGCCATGATTGCCGAATTGCGAGGCAGCGAGGAGGCTTGCATGCTGACGACGCTGCGTGCGGAGCGCACTCCTGGCTGCGAGCCCTATACCGAGACCCAGCTGTGCGATCAGATGAAGACGCTGTTCTTCGCAGGCTACGAGACGACCGAGACTTCAATGATCTGGAGCCAGTATCTGCTTGCGCGCCATCCGGCGGTTGCCGCGCGGCTGACGGCGGAGGTGGATCGTTTGCCTGCGGGCCGCACTCTGACGGCTGATGCGCTCGATGCGCTGCCCTATACGGATCAGGTATTCAAAGAATCACTGCGACTTTATTCCCCGATCCACTCCCTATCACGTGTGGCGCTGCAGCCGTGTGAACTCGGCGGTTACAGCATCCCAAAAGGCGCAACCGTGATGGTCTCGCTCTATGCATCGCACCGCTTACCGCAGTACTGGCCGGAGCCCGAACGGTTTGATCCGGAGCGCTTCACCGCGGAGCACAGCGCCGCGCGGCATCGCTTTGCCTATTTGCCGTTCGCTGCGGGCCACCGCAACTGCATTGGTGCGCTGCTGGCCGTCATTGAGGCGAAACTCATCATGGCGCAGATTGCGCGTCGCTTTAAGTTACGCCTGCTGACGCGGGCGGCGATAAAGCCCCGTGCCGGCACTACCATGCACCCGTCGCGCGAGATTCACATGCGCATCGAGTCGCGCACGCCCCGCTAAGTCGCCGCTGCGGCGCTGTTGCGGACGTTCCAGGCGGCGAACACCGGCATGAATTTCGTGAAGAGTGCTCGCGTCGTGTCGTTGGTGAGTTCGCCTGCCGCATCGAAGAGCTTGGCGGCGCCACCGCTTTAGGCCTCGGGCTGCTGCTTCACCGATACATCCAAAAACACCATGGACTGGCGCAGATGGTGATTGGCTCCAAAGCCGCCAAGCGGGCCGGGCGAGACGCTGATGATCGCGGCGGGTTTGCGCGTCCATACGTTCTGGCCATATGGCCGAGAACCGACATCGACGGCGTTTTTCAACACCGCAGGCACCGAGCGGTTGTATTCGGCTGTCGCAAACAGCAGCGCATCGGCTGTGCGCACTCGATTGCGAAACGCAAGCCAGCTCTGCGGCACTGCAGCCTCTAGATCCTCGTTATATAAGGCAAGATCGCCGATTTCGACGCTGCTCAACTTGAGTGTCGCTGGCGCTACCTCTGTGGCTTTGGCCTAAAGTGCGCGGGTGTTTGACGCCGCCCCGGGTCTTGTTGTACGATCGTTCAGTAAGCGTCGTTCATCATCGGGGCGTGTCATGCGCGAAGCGGCAAGGTTGAGTTCGGTAAATTCATCACTGGCGAATGAAGCGGATCCCGCAGAGGTGAGTCTGCCGGGCTGGATCTATCATGATCGCGAGTTCTTCGAGCTTGAGAAAGAAGCGATATTTCGTAGCAGCTGGCAGCTCGTCTGTCATTTAAGCGACGTGCCGCTCGCCGGCGACTACCACAGCTTTGATTTCCTGGGCGAATCGGTGATCGTTGTGCGTGGCGAAGACGGCGAGGTGCGCGGCTTTCATAACGTCTGCCGCCACCGCGCGTCGCGCCTGCTTGAGGGTCCAAAAGGCCATTGCGGCAAACGGATCATCTGCGGCTATCACGCCTGGACCTATGCGCTCGACGGCCGTCTCGTCGGTGTGCCGCAGCGCAACGCGTTTCGCGGCCTTGACGTCGGCAAACACGGCCTGGCGGCCCTTGATCTGGAAGTCTTCATGGGCTTCATCTTCGTGCGCTTTGCGCCGGGCCTGCCGAGCGTGCGGGAGATGGCGGCGCCTTACGTCAATGAGCTCGGCGCCTACCAGATGGAAAAGCTCGTGCCGCAGGGCCGCGTCACGCTGCGCACACGCGCCGTGAATTGGAAAAACGTCGCTGACAATTACTCCGATGGGCTGCACATCAACG
Source organism: Steroidobacteraceae bacterium (assembly GCA_036511555.1). Classification (GTDB taxonomy): domain Bacteria; phylum Pseudomonadota; class Gammaproteobacteria; order Steroidobacterales; family Steroidobacteraceae; genus PALSA-1196. The sequence goes on along the minus strand of DATCBZ010000156.1, from coordinate 2,188 downwards.
TGGCGCACCCGGGACTGACGCGCCTTTTTGGCCAGAGTTACGCAATTGAAGCGCAGCCCTGGATCGACAAGATGTCGGGATCGTTGCGCGAGACGCCTTCGAGCAACTGGTCCGAAGGGCTCTATCAGAAGCTGCTGCCCAAAGTGGATTACCTGCCGCCTGATCGGCAGCGCCTTTGGACGTACTTCAAATTGTGGCCGAACCTTGCATTCGACATCTATCCCGATCAGATCGATTTCATGCAATTTCTGCCGGTATCGCCGACCGAGACGCTGGTGCGCGAGATTGCCTACGTGCATCCGGATGCGCGCCGCGAAATGCGTGCTTCGCGTTATTTGAACTGGCGCATCAATCGCCGTGTGAGCCTCGAGGATAAGACCCTGATTGAGCGGGTGCAGGCGGGTATGAATTCGAGCAGCTATACCGTCGGCCCGCTGAGTGAGAACGAGGTGTGCCTACGCAGTTTCGCGCGCCGCATGCGTAGCCTCATTCCGCAGAGCCGGTTATGCCGCAAAACAGCGACGCCTTAATCATTGGCGGCGGCCATAACGGCCTCGTCTGCGCAGCCTATCTTGCCGCCGGTGGTCTGAAGGTCACGGTGCTCGAGCAGCGCGACGTCGTCGGCGGCGCGGCGGTCACGGAGGAATTTCATCCGGGCTTTCGCAATTCGGTCGCGGCCTACACGGTGTCGCTCCTAAATCCCAAAGTAATCCGCGATTTGGAGCTTGCGAACTACGGCTTGCGCGTGGTCGAGCGCAAACTTGCGAACTTCCTGCCGACCGATGATGGCCGCTACCTCAAGGTTGGCGCAGGCTGGACGCAGGCACAGGTTGCGAAGTTCTCAGCTGCCGATGCCGAGCGGCTCGATGCCTACGCGCAGAAACTCGACGCGGTTGCGGACGTGCTGCGGGACCTTGTCCTCGAGACCCCGCCTAACGTCGTGGCCGGTAACTGGCGCACGGCTTTGCCGGAGCTGCTCTCGGCCGCACGCCTCGGCGGCAAGCTGCGCAAACTTACGATGTCGATGCGGCGCGAGCTGCTCGGCTTGTTTGCAAATTCGGCAGGCGACTATCTCGACGGCTGGTTTGAAAGCGCGCCGCTCAAGGCGGTGTACGGTTTCGATGGGATCGTGGGCAACTATGCAAGCCCCTACACCCCAGGCTCGGCCTACGTCCTGCTGCATCATGTTTTCGGCGAGGTCAACGGCAAGAAGGGCGCCTGGGGGCACGCTATAGGCGGCATGGGCGCAATAACCCAGGCGATGGCGAAGTGCGCTGCTGCGCGCGGCGTCGACATTCGCATCGGTACGCCGGTGCGCGAAGTGATCGTCGAGCGCGGCCGTGCCGTCGGAGTCGTGACGGCAGCGGGTGAGACGCTGCGCGCGCCGGCAGTGATCTCGAACCTCAACCCGAAGCTGCTGTACTCCACACTGATTGATCCGGCTCATCTTGGAGGCGAGTTCAAAGAGCGCATCGCCCAGTGGCGCTGCGGATCGGGTACCTTTCGCATGAACGTTGCGCTATCCGAGCTGCCTGATTTCAGCTGCCTGCCCGGCAAGGAGCTCGACGACCATCACACCGCCGGCATCATTCTCGCGCCGACGCTTGCGTACATGGAACGTGCATTTTTCGATGCTCGCCTGAATGGCTGGTCGAAGGAACCAATCGTTGAGATGGTCATTCCTTCGACCATTGATGACAGCCTCGCCCCAAAAGGACGCCATGTCGCGAGCCTCTTCTGTCAGCACGTCGCGCCCGTATTGCCAAACGGCGAGTCATGGGATACGCACCGCGATACGGTGGCCGACCTCATGATCAACACGGTCAACAGCTATGCGCCGAATTTCAAGGCGGCGGTGCTCGGCCGCCAGATCATGAGTCCGCTCGATCTCGAGCGCACCTTCGGGCTGGTGGGCGGCGACATCTTTCACGGTGCTCTGACGCTTGATCAGATGTTCTCGGCCCGACCGATGCTTGGGCACGGCAACTACCGCGGGCCGTTGAAGGGCCTGTACATGTGCGGCGCTGGGACGCACCCCGGCGGTGGGGTGACCGGTGCGCCCGGCCACAATGCGGCGCGTGAAATTCTTTCAGACTTCAAACGCCGCAGGCTGCGGCGCGCAGCCTGAGTCCGACGGATCGCAATCGGTGCGCCTGCGCAAACCTCGTTTCGAGCGGCGGCTGCCGAA
>DATCBZ010000155.1:0-3425 GCA_036511555.1 Steroidobacteraceae bacterium | reverse complement strand
GTAGCGCGCAAGCTGTGCGCTCACTCCAATTGATAGACGCAGCGAGCGCGCCTCGCTGCGCGCGTTCACGACGGTCGCAATTCCGTCAACGTGCCCTGACAGGAGATGGCCACCGAGCGGATCGCCCACGCGCAGCGCAGGCTCAAGATTGACGGCGGCCTCCTCTGTAAGCTCGCCAAGGGTTGTGAGATTTAGCGTTTCCCTCGACACATCGGTCACGAAACTGCGCGGCGCAAGTTCAATCACCGTCAGACAAACGCCCTGTACGCAAATGCTGTCGCCGACGGCGGTACCAGCGAGGTCAAGACGATCCACGGCAATCTTAAGACGCGTGTCACCGCCGCGCTGCTCGCGCGTTTGGACGCGCCCGACATCCTGGATAATTCCGGTAAACATCAAATTACTCAGGCGGCGCGCAATTGCAGCCGCAAGTCGGCTCCGAACGTGCGCGTCTCGAGCACGTTAAAGCGCGGCGCTGCGTCTAAATCAAACAGCTCGGGAAGCTCGACGAGCGCGCGTCCCTGCTGCCCAAGGAGCGTCGGCGCGATATAAAGAAGAAGCTCATCAACAAGCGCGGCCCGAACAAATGCGCCGGCCAGCGTTGGCCCCGCTTCCACGAGCACTTCGTTCATCTCAAGCTCAGCCAATCGCGCGAGCACTTTGCCAAGCGCAAGTGGCGAGTCGTCAAGACACTCGACGCGTGCGCCCTGCTGTTCGAGCGCGCGGCGCCGCACGACATCGTCAATGGCGGTAAACAGTAGAGCCGTGCCGGGACTCTGCAGCACGCGCGCCGCAGGCGGCGTGCGCAAGCGGCTATCCAGCACAACCCGCAGCGGCTGCCGTTCGGGCACCCCGACTCTCACATCAAGGCGCGGATCGTCCGCGAGGACCGTACCGATGCCCGTCAAGACGGCGCTACTGCGCGCGCGCCACACCTGCACGTCGTCGCGAGCCGCCGCGCCTGTGATCCAGCGGCTGACCCCATTCGCAAGCGCAGTGCGCCCATCAAGACTCATGGCAATCTTCACTCGCACCCATGGGCGACCGCGGCGCATGCGACTCAAATAGCCAGTGTTGAGCTCTTCTGCCCGCGCCGCGAGCAACCCGCACTGCGCCATGACTCCCGCTGCAGCAAGACGCCGCGCCCCCGCACCGCTAACCTTTGGATTCGGGTCGCTGATTGCGAATACGACACGCCCGATCTTCGCCTTAATCAGCGCATCCGCGCACGGCGGCGTACGGCCAAAGTGACTGCAGGGCTCGAGCGTGACATAGGCGCTCGCGCCGGCGGCAGCGGCGCCGGCTGCGCCGAGCGCCATGACTTCGGCATGCGCCTCACCTGCGCGTTCGTGCCAGCCCTCGCCGATGATCCGCCCTTCCCTTGCGATCACGCAGCCGACGCGCGGATTCGGTTGTGTTGTGGCAAGCCCGCGCTCGGCAAGCTGCAGTGCGCGCGCCATGGCTGACTGATCGAATGCATCGAACTCATCGCTCACGGCAGTAACTACTTGCGCCCATGCGGCGTTACCGGCTCCGACGGCAACAGCGGCAATTGATCGCTGCTTTTCTCGCGGCTGGCGTCACGTGGCCGGCGATGATGGCGCAAGCGTTCGATCTCCTCGCGAAAAGCATCAAGATCCTGAAAGCTGTGATACACCGAAGCAAAGCGCACGTAGGCGACCTCATCGAGGTGCCTGAGCTCTTCCATGACAAAGTCGCCTAAGGCGCGCGACTGCACTTCACGCTCGCCCAGTGCACGCAGCTTGTGGCGAATGCGGCCCAGCGCCTCCTCGAGCGCCTCACGGCTGACGGGGCGTTTCTCAAGTGCTTTTTCCATGCCCGCGCGCAGCTTCGCCTCGTCAAACGGCGCACGGCTGCGGTCAGCCTTGACGACCAACGGCATGATGAGCTCCGCCGTTTCGAAAGTACTAAAGCGCTCCGCGCAGGAGAGACACTCGCGGCGCCGGCGAATCTGCTGACCTTCGCTCGCCAAACGTGAATCGATCACCTTGGTTTCGATGTGGCCACAGAATGGACAGTACATGCGCCGCCCTTGCCGCGCGGCTCACGTACCGTAGACGGGGAAGCGCCCGCAGAGCTCCACGACCTGCGGGCGAATTCGCTCGATCGAAGCATCCGAACCGCCGGCCTCGAGAATCTCCGCCATAAAGTCAGCGACTTGCTCAACCTCACGCTCCTTAAAGCCGCGCGTGGTCGCAGCGGGACTGCCGATGCGCAGACCGCTTGCGATCGACGGTGGTCGCGGATCGTTTGGGATCGCATTCTTATTGACTGTGATGTTGGCACGCCCGAGAGCCGCATCCGCATCCTTCCCGGTAATGGAGTGGCTCGTGAGAGCGAGCAGAAACAGGTGGTTATCGGTGCCACCGGAGACTATCGGAAAGCCACGCGCCTTGAGCCTCGCGCACAGCGCGCGCGCGTTCGCAACCACCTGGCGCTGGTAATCTTTGAACTCCGGCTGCAGGGCCTCGAGGAACGCAACGGCTTTGGCAGCGATCACATGCATCAGCGGCCCACCTTGGGTTCCGGGAAACACCATGGAGTTGAGCTTCTTTGCGATCTCATCGTTGGGACGCGCGAGAATAAGGCCGCCCCTTGGCCCGCGCAGAGTCTTGTGAGTGGTGCTCGTGACCACATCGGCGTGCGGTACGGGATTGGGGTAGAAGCCCGCCGCCACGAGGCCGGCAACGTGCGCCATGTCAACAACGAAGTAGGCACCCACGGCCTTGGCGATCGCGGCGAAACGCGCCCAATCAATAACGCGCGAATAGGCGGAGAAGCCCGCGATGATCATGCGCGGCTTGTGCTCTTCTGCCAGGCGCTGCACCTCGTCGTAATCAATCTCGCCGGTATCGGGCCGGATGCCGTATTGCACGGCGCTGAAGAGCTTGCCTGAGAAATTGACCTTCGCACCGTGGGTCAAATGGCCGCCGTGATCAAGGCTCATACCGAGGATCGTGTCACCGGGCTTTATGAGGGCGAGATAGGCGGCAGCGTTTGCCTGCGAACCGGAGTGCGGCTGCACGTTTGCGTAGGCTGCACCGAAGAGCTTCTTGGCCCGATCGATGGCGAGCTGCTCGGCGATGTCGACGAATTCGCAACCACCGTAATAGCGCTTGCCCGGGTAGCCTTCGGCGTACTTGTTGGTAAGCACCGTGCCTTGCGCTTCAAGCACGCGCGGGCTTGCATAGTTCTCTGAGGCAATCAGCTCAATGTGGTCTTCCTGGCGGCGCACCTCGGCGGCGAGCGCGGCTGCCAGCGCAGGGTCGAAACTTGCGATATTCATGGTCTTCTTGAACATTTCCAATCCTTGAGTCAGCACCCTCGGTAGAGCACGAATTGTAACCCTCTACAGCAGATTCTCGACGACCGCGCTCCATGCCTGCGCAAGATTGCCGCGGTTG
>DATCBZ010000154.1:0-5586 GCA_036511555.1 Steroidobacteraceae bacterium | reverse complement strand
GCGCCGCTTTGCCCACGATCCGCTACGCGCTTGATCAGCACGCCAAGGTCTTCGTGCTCTCACACCTCGGGCGGCCGACCGAAGGTGTCTACGATGAGGCGCTGTCGCTGGCGCCGATCGCGGCGCGCTTATCGGATCTTCTGGGTCAGCCGGTGGCGCTGCGCAAGGAGTGGCTGACGGGCGTCGACTGCGCGCCCGGCAGCGCCGTGTTGTGCGAAAACGTACGCTTCAATCCGGGCGAGAAGAAGGACAGTGAACTGCTCGCACGACAAATGGCGGCGCTGTGCGACGTATTCGTGATGGACGCATTCGGCACCGCGCACCGCGCCGAGGCCAGTACCCATGGCGTTGCCAAATTCGCACCCATTGCCTGCGCAGGCCCGCTGCTCGTCGGTGAACTGACTGCGCTCGAGCGGGCGCTCAAGTCCCCGGCGCGGCCTTTCGTTGCTATTGTCGGCGGCTCGAAAGTCTCAACCAAGCTCACCATTCTGGAGTCACTGTTGGAAAAAGTAGATAAGCTCATTGTCGGCGGCGGCATCGCCAATACCTTTCTTGCCGCAACCGGCGTCAATGTCGGCCGCTCGCTGCACGAGGCGGAGATGCTCGACGTCGCCCGCGCGCTCATGGACAAGGCGCGCGCCCGCGGCGCTGAGATTCCACTGCCTACCGATGTGGTCGTCGCTCGGGATTTTGCCGCCACCGCGCACGCGGACGTTCGTGCAGTCGATGCTGTGCGCGACAACGAAATGATTCTCGACATCGGTCCGGACACGGCGGAGCGCTTCAGCGAGCTCCTGCAGTCCGCCGGCACGATCATGTGGAATGGCCCGGTCGGCGTGTTCGAATTCGAGCAGTTCGGCGAGGGCACCCGTGCCATTGCCAACGCCATCGCGCGCAGCAAGGCGTTCTCGATCGCAGGCGGCGGCGATACGCTCGCCGCGATTGAGAAGTATGGTGTCGAGGACGGCATCTCGTACGTCTCCACCGGCGGCGGGGCATTTCTGGAATTCGTCGAAGGCAAGACGTTGCCTGCCGTCGCGGTACTTGAAGAGCGGGCGCGCGGATGATCGGCTTACGACGCACCAAGATAGTAGTGACGCTTGGGCCTGCGACCGACAGCCCGGCGGTATTTGATCGCATGGTGGAGGAGGGCGTCGATGTTGCGCGCATCAACGCCTCGCACGGAACGCAGGCCGATCACCTGCGCCGCCTGCAACAGGTGCGCGCGGCGGCGCACCGCGCCGATCGCTCGATCGGCGTGCTCATGGATCTGGGCGGGCCGAAGATCCGCATTGAAGGCTTTCGCGACGGGCCCGTGCGCCTGGAAGAGGGCGAGGCGTTCGCGCTTGATACGGCGCTGGGACCCAAGACGGGCAATGCAACCGAGGTGGGCGTCGCTTATCAGAATCTGCCGCGCGATGTCAGTGCCGGGGATGCGCTACTCCTCGCCGACGGCCAGATCGTGCTCGATGTCGTGTCCGTCAATGGCACGCGCATTGAATGCCGCGTGCGCTTGGGAGGTGAGCTTTCCGATCGCAAGGGGCTCAACCGTCAGGGCGGCGGCATCTCCGCGCCCGCTTTGTCGGAGAAGGACCTCGATGACATCCGTTTCGGCGCCGCTCAGGGCATCGACTACATTGCCGTGTCGTTCGCGCGTGATGCCGCGGACATCGAACGGGCGCGGGCGCTGGTGCGCGCGGCCGGCGGCGCGGCGCGCATCGTCGCCAAGATCGAGCGCCAGGAAGCCATCACCAATTTGACCGGCATCATTGAGGCGTCGGACGCCGTGATGGTGGCGCGCGGCGACCTGGGTGTTGAGATGGGCTACGCGGAGCTCACTGGCCTGCAGAAGACGATCATCTACGAGTCACGTTTGCACAATCGCGTCGTCATCACCGCAACCCAAATGATGGAGTCGATGATTCAAAACCCGGTGCCGACGCGTGCCGAGGTCAGTGACGTCGCGAACGCCGTCATGGATGGCACCGATGCCGTGATGCTGTCGGCGGAGACGGCGATGGGCCGCTACCCCATCAAAGCGGTGCGCGCGATGGCTGATGTCATCGAAGGCGCCGAGAAATACGAAATGACCCATACGAGCACGCGTCACCGCGCAGAAGGGGTATTCACCGGCAGCGAAGAGGCGATCGCCATGGCGGTCATGTATACGGCGAGCCACATGAAGGTGCGTGCCATCGTCGCGCTCACCGAATCGGGCGGGACACCGCTGTACATGTCGCGCATCCGTGCCGACATACCGATTTACGCCTTCACGCGGCATGAGGCGACACGCGGCCGCGTAACGCTGTATCGCGGCGTCTACCCGGTTATCTTTGACGGGGTCGACATCGGCGCCGCCGATCGCCTCTATCCGCTCATCTTTGCGCGCCTCCTTGATTTGAAACTCGTCGATCGTGGCGACCTTGTCATCCTCACGAAGGGGGAACTCTCGGGTGTGGAAGGCGGCACGAATTCACTGCAGGTTCTCACCGTCGCACTCGAGTGACGATCCATTGAGCTAGGCATGCTCCGGCGGATCGTCAAATACGTAGCGCTTGGCGCGGCGCTGCTCCTTCTTCTGGCGGTCGCGAGCGGTTATGCGGTGTTGCGTGCGTCGCTGCCACCGCTCGACGGCACGCTCGCGGCGCACACGCTCAGCGCGTCGCTCAGCATCGAGCGCGATGCGCTGGGCATTGCAACGATTCAGGCTGCCAACCGCATCGATTTGGCCTACGGCACGGGCTTCGTGCATGGCGAGGACCGGTTCTTCCAGATGGATTTGTCGCGCAGGCTCGCCGCGGGCGAGTTGTCGGAGCTCTTTGGCGAGGCGGCGCTGGAGCAGGATAAAAAAGCGCGGCTCTTTCGCTTTCGCACTCTGGCGGGAGTGGTCCTGGGTGCGGCCAGTCCCGCACAACGCGCACTGGTCGCAGCCTACACGCAGGGGATCAACGCAGGGCTTGCAAGTCTTCGCAGCCGCCCTTGGGAATACTGGCTCCTGAGCGCGGCGCCCGTGCCGTGGCGCGATGAGGACACGGTGCTCGTCTCCTACGCCATGTGGTGGGACCTGCAGCACGGCGGCTTCGCAAGCGAGATACTGAAGCGCCAAATCAACGCCAAACTCGGCGGCGCCGAGTGCGGGTCGGGCTGGAAATGCGCGCTGCAGTATCTGTATCCGCCGCGCACGATCTGGGACAGCCCCAACAGCTCGGCCAGCGCTGCCGTCAATACCGCGTCGGCCTTTGATGACGCGGACACTTTAGAGTACCCAGGGGCGGCCTCACATGCGAGTGCCGCCAAGCACCCGGCAGAGGCCGGCAGCAACAATTGGGCGCTGGCCGGCCGTTTGACGACGAGCGGCGCGGCGCTGGTGGCAAGCGACATGCATCTGGGTTTGCGCGTACCGACAGTGTGGTACCGGATGCGGCTGCGTACCACCGAGGGCCTCGATCTGAACGGTGTGACGCTACCCGGCGCGCCCTTTCTGGTCGCAGGCTCAAACACCCACGTGGCGTGGGCTTTCACCAATAGTTACGGCAAGTGGCTCGATGTTGACGAGGTGGCCTGTGTCGCGGTGAGCGATGCCGAAGTGCGCACGGCAACCGAATCCTTGCCGCTGACTGTCATACGTGAAGAGATCAGGGTGCGCGGCAAGCCTAGTGTGAACCTGTCGGTGCGCTCGGGAGAAAAGGGCCTCCTCTTTGCTGCAGCACCCGACGAGCAGCGCTGCTGGTTCGCCCGCTGGCTTGCGACCGTGCCAGCGGCCACCAACTTCAATCTTCAGCTTATGGAGACCGCCGCTTCCGTCGATGCAGTGTTGGCGCTTGCGCCGAGCGTGGGCATCCCGCACCAAAACGTCGTGGTCGGGGACCGTGACGGCCACATCGCCTGGACCATATTCGGCCGTATCCCAGTGGCGAGCGGGGCCGCGCGCCTGACGGGCAACGCGCCTTGGACGAGTGCGCTTCAACATCCGCACCTCAAGGATCCGCCCTCCGGGCGCCTTTGGACCGCCAATGCGCGCCCCATCGACGATGCTCGGATGGAGGCATTGCTGGGCGATGATGAGACGGCTATCGGCGTCGGTTACGATTTGGGAGCGCGCGCGCATCAGATCGCAACGGACTTGGCAGCGCTTAAAAGTCCGGTCACCTCGGCCGACATGCTGCATGTGCAGCTCGATGATCGTGCCGTGTTCCTGGCGCGCTGGCATGCGCTCATTCTCGAGCTTCTCGATGCTGATGCGCTGCGCGATCAGCCGCGCCGTCTGGCGTTCAAGCGATGGGTCGCAGCATGGAATGCGCGCGCCAGTGTTGACTCCGTCGGCTATCGCCTGGTGCGCCAATTTCATGACGAGACCGAGCGTGCGCTCTGGCAGATTCTGATGCGCGGGATTGGCATGACGACCGACGCATCGCCGTCGGACCGATTCGAGCAGGCGTTGTGGGATCTGGTCAGCACCCGCCCGCCCGACAAAATCGGCGCCGAGTTCGGCAGCTGGCGCGAGCTTCTGCTGCGAGAAATCGATGCGACCATCGCAAGCATCGCCCAAGACTGCCCGGAGCTTGCGCGCTGCACCTGGGGCGCGCATCACGTCGTGCGCATCCGCCATCCTTTGTCGGGCGCACTGCCTCTTTTGGCAGGCTTCCTCGACATGCCGACCGTGGAGCTGCCCGGCGACCATGACATGCCGCGGGTGCAGGATGGGGCGTTTGGCGCCTCGGAGCGTTTTGCCGTATCGCCCGGGCACGAGGCCGACGCCTATCTGCACATGCCGGGCGGCCAGAGCGGCCACCCGTTATCGCCCTACTATCGAGCGGGGTTTAGCGCCTGGGCCGAGGGCCGAGCGCTGCCTTTTCTTCCCGGATCTGTGCAGCACCGCCTGACACTGTTGCCGGCAACGCGGTAGCGTCCACTCCCAGGGGCGGGATACGCCTCTTTAACACTGTTTGTAGCGGCTATGGATGACGGTACAACCGCGGGCGCCCGGTTCGAGCGCCGCAATGCCAATCGTCCGGTTGTCGGGCTCGTGCTGACGGGCGGTGGGGCGCGTTCGGCCTATCAGGTGGGGGTGCTGCGGGCACTCACGGAACTTCTGCCGCGCGCGCGCAATCCGTTTTCAATCATTGTCGGCACTTCCGCGGGCGGCGTCGCCGCCGGCGTGCTCGCCGCCGAGGCGCATCAGTGGCGCCGAGCGGTGGTGGGCCTGGAGGAGGTCTGGGCCAACTTCCGTTCCGAGCAGGTGTTTCGGGTCGATCCCTGGCACATGGTGCGCGCCGGCCTGCACTGGCTCTTCTCCCTGGTGTCTGGCGGCACGGTGGTCGCGCCTCCGAGATCAATGCTCGACAATTCACCGCTGCGCGAGCTGTTGCGCACCCACGTGGATTGGAGCGGCGTGCGCCGCAGTATTGAGCGCGGCCATCTGCGGGCGCTGGCGCTGTGCGCGACGAGCTACGCCAGCGGCCACTCGGTTGCCTTTTATGACGGCGCCGCCTCGCTCAAAGAGTGGACGCGCGTGTCGCGCCTCGGCAGAAAGACCCGTCTGACGCTCGATCACCTGATGGCGAGCGTCTCCATTCCGCTGTTGTT
>DATCBZ010000153.1:0-3319 GCA_036511555.1 Steroidobacteraceae bacterium | reverse complement strand
CCGCCGCTCTGATAAGTGCCCATCTTAAGCACGTTCGCGGCGCTTGCGCGGGTGTAGACGACAATGCCGGCGTAGCCGTGCGCCGCACACTCCTTGGCAAAATTCTGCGGAGCGACGTCAAGGGCGATCTCAAGCAGCGCTGGCAGAGCTTTGGTGGAGCTCTTCGGCAACACCAGTGTGGCGGGGAAGCTCTTGCCATCAGCAGTTTTGATGACAATGTCGTCATCGGTAATGTAGCGCCTGCGATCATCCTGGACGGCGAGCGGCTCGATCAGCGGTTCGAAGTTGCGGTGTGCGTCATAGGTTAAGTACGTGCGGATGAGCTCAACCGCGTCGGGAAGCGCGATCGTGGCCTTCTGACGCCGCTCATCGAAGGTCTTCTGCAGCTCCTCTTGATACACCGACACGGGAGTTCGCAGCCGGCGAAATAGCGCGTAGGCATCCGGATTATTGAGCCGCAGGAGCACGTCCTGAAATGACTGATTGAACGCCTTATCGAAAGAAACCCGGTCCTGCGCCTCGATGGCACGTGCGCGCACATAGATATCGGAGACGATCTCGCGGTCGCCAAGCCGATCAGGGTAGGCGTTTTGCCGCCGTTCGCGCAGTGACTGCTGGGTTGCGTAGGCCGACGTAAAATCGCCGGAAGTCAGCTGCAGCGCCGACAGGTTCGCAAGGTAACGCTCCGGGTCATTCTCCTGATAGACCGGCAGCACCCGTTCGGCAAGGTCGCGCATGATCGCCGGAGTTGCGGCGTCGGCGGCGCTCGCCGGCGGGTGAAATTCCAGTTCCTGCGCGCGAGCCCGGGACGGCGACAGCGCGAGGAGCGCGCAGCAGGCGAGGGCATTGAGAAGCCGTGTGAATGCCTTGGTCGGATCCGGCCGCCATGCGCGCAGCGGTTTGGGACGCCTTAAGTGCCGATCGCGCCCTCGGTACGCCTCGATGTTCATCGCGGGCTGAGCGCAGAGGCGCTGGAGTTAGTGGCGGCCTTAGCGCCGGCCAGTGCGCGCACCGCGGGAACTTTGACGAGATGCAACACACGCGTATACAAAGGATCGCGCGCGTGTGCGGTGCGGCCGATATGAATGACGGTTGTGTTTTGCAGCTCGTTGGCGAAGACGTCAATGACGCGCTCGAGCGCCTCATCATCAAGCGTGCCCAGCGAATCATCAATCAGCGCCCAACGCGGCGTCTGTAGAACGAGACGTGCGAAGGCAAGGCCTAGCTGTTCATCCTGGCTGAGCTCGCGATCCCAACGGTGTGTCAGGCCGAGCATGGGCACGAGCCTCTCGAGCCCCAGCCTTGCGAGCGCCTGCGCGCAGGCCGCGTCTTCGAATTTTTCAGCCTTCATCGGATAGGCCAGCACCTCGCGCAAACTGCCGCGCGAGAGGTAAGGCGTTCCGCGCGGCAAATAAAATACGTCTTCGCTGCGGGGACGGGTGATGCTGCCGGAGCCATACGGCCACAAACCGGCCAAGGCGCGAAACAGCGCAGTCTTGCCCGTTCCGGGCGCGCCCACGATCAGGATGCGCTCCCCGGGCGTCACGACTACTTCCTTCTCCTTCAGCATATCGCGGCCGGCCGGAGATAGGATCTCAAGATCATGGATCTTGATCGAACCCGGCTCGCCTTCAATATAGGAGATGCGGCTTTCAAGCTGCTGCGGCACGTCAGCAGCGGTGAGCACCGCGCGGCGAAAGCTTGCTACGCGCAACAATGTTGCGCGCCAGTCGGCGATGACACTGAAATTATCGACGAACCACCGCAGCGACGATTGCGCCTGGGTAAAGGCCGCCGCTGCCATCATGAGTCCACCGAACGAGATCTTGCCGGCGAAGTACAGCGGTGCTGCGACCAGAATCGGCGCGACGATGGTAATCCAGCCGAAGCCGGCAGTGACCCAGGTGAGATTGGTGAGACCGACGACCAGGCGGCGCGTCGCGCGCAGCACGTTATCCAGATGCAGCTCGACGCGCTGCCGCTCGTGCGTCTCACCGGCGGCGAGCGAGATGCCATCGAGGTGCTCGTTGATGCGTACCAGCGAGAAGCGCAGGTCCGCTTCGCGCGCATAACGCTCCGCATTGCGGTTTATGAGATCGCGCCCAACCCAATAACTCAGGAGTGAGCCGGCCGCCGCGTACAGGATCGCCGCCCACAGCATGAAGCCCGGGACGGCGTAATCACGAGCGGCGAAGCGGAATACGAAACCCTGCGACAGTCCCCACAGCACTCCGGCGAAGGTTGCAAACAGGATCGAGGCTTGCAGGAGGCCGATGCCAAGGTCCGCCGACAGGTCGCACAGCTTGCGCGCATCCTCATGCATGCGCTGATCCGGATTTACACCCATGGCGCCGGAATTGGCGAGCCAGAAAGCACGGCGCGGCAGCATCCAGCCCTGCAGAAGGTCGTGCACCAGGCCTTCGCGCAGTTTGAGCTTCAATATCTCAACGAACCATCGCTGCGCGACGTTCAGGATGAGAACCAGTCCCGCGATGATGAAGAAAACGCCCAGCTGCACGAGGAACTCGCGGAAATCACGGCGCGATAGGGCATCGAAGAAGGGCTTGTTCCAGCGATTGAGTCTGATTTGGCCGTAGGCGGTCGCGACCACGACGATGGTAATCACCGCCACCAGTCCTATCAGCTGCTTGCCGACAGAGGAGGCGAGCAGCGCGCGCACCATCATGCCAAGCTGATGGCCCAAGCCCGAATGAGCAGCCTCTTCGCTCTCGGCTGCAGCGCCGGCGCTGTCTTGTGGAGCTGACATTAAGGTGCTTCGCAGCCTCTAAATGTGCGTGCCAAAGCGTGGTTCCAAGGATGCAATTTCAAACGTCGGCCCATTCCATCCGCACAGCATAGTCTCGAACGAGCGTGCGGCATCAAAGCTCAGCAGAGATCCTGCAGATTACATCCGCGGGAGTTGCCGTAATTGTGACCGAGTCGTTGTCAAAGCTTGCGCATGCATGGCCGTTAACGGTCACGCTGCTCAAGGGGCGCGCAAGCGGCGGCCGCACAACGATACGGGCGCTTAACGCCCCTGCTATTTTTATATGCAGCGTGTTTGCATCGCTTGCGCGCAGCGAGAAACTCAAGCGGCCGTACAGGGTCGGCATTTCGCTCACCTCCACGCCGCGCCCCGTAATCCATTCGGGCGCAAGGCCGGCGCCGAGCACGAGCGTTTGATCGGCTTCGCGCTCATAGGCGAAGAGGCTGCGCACCGCGAGCACGTATTCCGCAGCGACCCAGGTATGCGGCAAATCGCCGACGTGTGCAGGCGCGCGCGGATCGCGCCAGGCGATCTCCGGCCACTGATTCCACG
>DATCBZ010000152.1:0-2006 GCA_036511555.1 Steroidobacteraceae bacterium | reverse complement strand
CGGGCATCCGGCGGCGATGGTCTGCCTTGCAGAGCTGTATGAGAGTGGCCGCGGTGTGTCGAGCGACCCAGCAGCGGCGCTGGCGCTCTATCGTCAGGCGGTCGATGCAGGGCATTCCGCCGCGGTGACGGAAGTGCGACGCATTGAAGGCCAGCTGCAATACGCGCGTTAAGGGCGCGCCGATTTAAGGCGCATCACTGCGCAGCGGCGAGCGCAGCCGACGGCCGGCGTCCCTCCATTAGGTCCTCAAACAGCGCAATCCAGCGCGGCAATAACAAGCCGTTGAGATCGAACCGTTGTACGGCAGTGGCGCGCGCCGCGCGCCTAAGCGCTTCCAATTCGCGACGTTGATCGAGCGCAGCCTCGATGCGCTTCGCAAGTTCCTTATAAGCGAAGAAATCCACAGCCAGTCCGTTTGCGCCGTCGTGCAATACCTCGAGCACAGGCGGAGTGGACGAAGCTATGATGAGGCAGCCGCAAGCCATTGCTTCTACGAACGACCAGGAGAGCACGAAAGGGTAGGTCAAATAGACATGTACGGAGGAGACCTGCAGGAGATTCAGATATGCGTGGTAGTCGATCAGGCCAAGAAAGTGCACGCGTGAAAGATCCAGTTTAGCGCCGAGCTCCTGCAGCATCATGGCCCGAAAAGTAGAAGCAGGAGGCGGTGGCGCACCGTAACTGACACCGTCGTCGCCGACGATCACAACTATCGCGTGCTTGCGCCGGCGCAGGAGCTGCGGCAAGGCTCTCATAAAAATATGAAAGCCCCGATAGGGCTCGAGATTGCGCGCGACGTAGGTGACGATCTCGTCGCGCCGCGTGAGTTTTCGTCCCGAGCCGGGCAGCACGAAGCTGGCCTTGGGGTTAGGGCGAGCAAGATCGGTGTCCACTCCCTCATGCAACACGCTGATCCGCGACTGGATTTCCGACGGATAAAGACTGCGTTGCCAGAGTGTCGCGGAGTGACCCCAATCGGCGGACTGAAAGGCCATGAGGTTGATAGCGTTGCGCGCCCGCAGGCGGGAGGGGTCGTTGAAGATTGAGACGAATTCCGGATCGAAGTCCGTGTCGACCCCACGCGCGTGATAGTAGAACTCGAAATTCGCAAGTACCGGCACATCGGGAAAAACGTCTTTGACAAACAGCGTCTCGCCCCAGCCGCTATGGCCGACGATTAGATCCGGCCGAAATCCTTGCTCGCGCAGCCCACGGCATGCGTCCGCGACCGTTGCTCCATTAAGAATCGCGCGATCAATCTCCACAGAGTAAGCGTGACAATTTACGTGTCCGCGTTGATCTTTGGGGTACGTAATTTTGTACACACCCGACATCGCGTTCTCGTTCGGCTGTGTGATGAAATAAATCTGATTGCCTGACTGGCCCGCCAGGTGGCGCACCACGTGGCGGTACTGACCGGGAAAATTCTGATGGATGAAGAGGTAATTCATAGGTCGAGCGCGCTCATGAGAGCTGCGCGTTCGGCGTCATCCGTCGCAGGAGTCACGCGAGCGACGGCTACGAGCTCGAGTGTGGGACTGCGTCGGCGCAGCAGCACTTCACCGAAAGGTAATTGCTGGAAGTATCGCTGCAGCATCCCAGGGGTAAAGCCGCAGCGGTGCGCCATGGAGGTGCGGCCGCTTGCTATCGCCGCCCCGAATCCAAAAAAGATGTCATGGGGGCTGACCGGGCCTGCGGGGGAGTGATACAGAGGTTCGTGCAGGCGATCTGCGGCCACATATCGTGCGACTTCTTGAAGATCGGGGACGATCACGCATATAAATCCGTCCGCGCGCAGCACGCGCCGAAATTCCCCCAGCGCGACGCTTACCTGGTGGACGTATAGATGCTCGATGCAATGCGAAGCCCACACAGCATCAGCGCTGCCGTCAGCAATCGCTGAGAGATCGGTCAGATCAGCGAGAATGTCCGGCTCGACGGATGCGTCAACATCCACGCGCAACTCGCGCCAGCCGTCGCAGTGGGCCGGCAGTGTGCTGCTATTG
>DATCBZ010000151.1:0-13397 GCA_036511555.1 Steroidobacteraceae bacterium | reverse complement strand
CGCCTAAACCCACGCCGATGGTCAGCCAGCGTCGCAGCGGCACTTTTTCGCCCAAGATCGGCACCGACAGCGCCGTCATCAGAAGCGGTGCGCACAAGAGCACCGAGTAGGTCTCGGCCATGGACAGATGGCGCACTGCATAAACGAAGGCGCCGAGCATGCCGATGCCCAGTAGCGCGCGCAGCAAATGCAGGGGAAAATTCGCCGGCCGCACCGACCGCCAAGCGCCGGTCCATGCGATCGGCACGCTCAGAAACACGATGGACGACAGGCAGCGCAGGCACGCGAGCTCAAAGTTTCCATAGCCCTGCGAGAGGTGCTTGATCGAGGAGTCCATGATCGCGAACATGAACACCGCCGTCAGCATGGCGGCAACGCCGCGCGCCTTGTCAGTAGACTTTGCTTTGCTCCGCACCGCCGTATTATGCGGTCGGCGCCGCCGCGATTGCGGCGGCAGAACGTGCGCTCGGGCGTGAACTGACCGTTAGGCCGGCGCTGCAGCCGGCGACATCTTTTTGCGAGTGGCCGTATCCTCGTGATGAAGGATGGGCGCCAATAGCCGGTCCGACTCTCTCTTGACCACGGCATAGCACTCACAGGAAAGCTTCTCCAGATGCGGCCGATCGAGAACCGTGATTTGCCCGCGCGCGTATTGGATGACCCCCAATTTTTGCAGTTTGCCGGCGGCGTCGGTGACGCCTTCGCGGCGCACGCCGAGCATGTTGGCGATGAGTTCCTGGGTCATGACCAGCTGATTTGAATTCAATCGATCAAGCGACAACAGCAGCCAGCGGCACAGCTGTTGATCTACCGAATGATGACGATTGCAGACGGCGGTTTGCGACATCTGAGTGATCAGAGCCTGCGTATAGCGCAGCAGCAGCAGCTGCAAATCGCCGTGACGGTTGAACTCATCCTTCAGTCGCCGCGCGATCAACCGGTAGGCGTAGCCCGCGCTCTGCACGATCGCGCGGCTCGGCGTGGTTTCGCCTCCCATGAATAGCGCGATGCCGATGAGCCCCTCGTTGCCGACCACCGAAATCTCTGCCGATGAACCATTTTCCATGACGTAGAGGAGCGACACGATGGAGTCAACCGGAAAATAAACGTGCAGCAGCGGGTCGCCGGACTCGTACAGCACGCGTCCGAGGGGCATCGGGATGAGCTGTAAATGGGGGAAAATTCGCTCGCGCTCGGCTAACGGCAACGCGCCCAAGAGGTGATTTTGTTCTGGACTGTAGGATCCGGGCATCAAACGGTATTCCAGCGGCCACCGAGGCTGTACTGCTGAGTATAAACGACCTACGCAACTCTTATGTACGTTAGCACACAGAGTGAAGTCTTAGCGCAGCTAAGATGCAGCTGCTACCTAGAATTTACAGCTGCCGCGCTCGCGCCGAAGGTCTGCTGGTCCGGCAGCGCACAGACGGCGGTGCTTGGTACTGCGCAGACTGGCTTTTCGGGGGCGCCGGCGTGTCCCGGTTCACTTAAATTGCTGCCGCGTGAGGGGTGAAGAATGGCCCTGATTTCGGGATCTGAAACGACACGCGAAGCCACTTTGGAAGCTGCGCCGGCCGTGGCAAGGCTCATTAGCTCCGGACTGTCAGGTCTTGAGAGCGATAGAGTCCTCGAGGGCGTAACTTTCGATGCAAATGACACCGCGACGGCAGAGCGTCGTGCTGAGGTGCCAGAGGGATCTTGTGCGCTGAAAATGCCGACTGCGAGAGAGCGCAGCGATGACTTTTTAGCCTTGTTCTCCCACGAGACCCGCAGCGCCCTTGCGGCGATCCGCAATGCTGCAAACCTCCTGCGCATGCAGCGCGGCGAGAACTCCGTGGCCTTGAGGGCCGGCACGCTGATCGAGCGTCAAGTGGACCGGCTGACGCGGCTCGTCGATGACGTCACCGATATTAGCCGTGCGCACAGCAACGAGCTGAGTCTCAAATGCGAGCGCATCGACCTGTGCGTCGTCGTGCGCCACGCTCTGGATACCCTCGCGGTAGACATAAGCGCACGCCGCCATCAGGTGCTGCTGTCCTTGCCGACGGCGCCATTGTGGTTGCAAGGCGACGCCGGCCGCATCGAGCAAGTGCTGGTCAATATTCTCAGCAATGCCGCGAAGTACACCGACCCGGGCGGCAAACTGGGCGTGTCCCTGCATCAGACCGCCGAGCAGGCCACCGTGTCGGTGCGCGATTCTGGAATCGGCATAGCAGCGGATCTGTTGCCGCGTGTGTTTGACCTCTACATGCAGGCGGATCCCGGCTCGCATCGCGCTGAGTCGGGCCTGGGTATCGGCCTTGCGCTGGTGAGGAGTCTCGTCGAGCTGCATGGCGGGCGCGTCACGGCGACGAGCGCGGGAATTGGGCAAGGCAGCGCGTTCTTCGTGTACTTGCCGATCGCTGCAAGATAACAACCCGCCCCGATCGATGGCTTCGCTCCCACTGTGCGCTCGCGTACAGACGTTGCAAGAAGCTGCGCCTAAGTTTGCCGCCGTCATTGGAGGTCTCAATGAAATTCATTTCAGCCGCAAGTGTGGCCGTGTATTGCTCGGCCGTGCTTCTGTGCGCCTGTGCCACGACTCCGCCGCCGCCGACCATCGAACTGGCGCGTGCCAAAGCCGCGATCGAGCAGGCGCAGGCCGCCGGTGCGCGGGAATACTCCACCGAGTATCTCAACGCCAGCATGAAAAAAATGGAGATGGCTGAGGCGGCGAACGCCAAAGGCAAGAGTGTCGAGGCGACGCGCTTCCTTCAGGAATCCTATGCCGATGCGCATCTCGCGCTCGTGAGCACACAAAGCGCCACGTCCGCAAAGGCCGCCGCAGATGTGGATCAGAGCATCCAGACGCTGCAGCACGAAGCCAACCGCCCGCCGACACCATGAATCTGCAATGCGTCTTTTCCGGAGAGTCCCGTATGACGTCGATAAAAAGTCTTCCCTCTGCAACGGCCGCGCTCGCCGCGTGCACTCTGCTTGCTGCTTGCGTGTCGACCCCGCAGCACAACGACATGCTCGACCATGCGCGGGTTACGGTTGCAAGCGCGCAGTCAAATCCGAACGTTGCCGGTGAGGCGCATGCGGATCTGGCGACTGCGGAGGCTGCCCTCAGGCAGGGCGATACGATGCTGAAAGAGGGCAAGCCCGTCGTGGAAGTCGATCACCAAGCCTACATTGCCGAACGCTTCGCCCTCGCCGCACAAAGCGGTGCAGCGCTTGCCGTTTCCGAGAAGTCGATCGCCGATGCCAACAACCGCCGTAACGCCGTGCTGCTCGCGGCGCGCGAGCAGGAGACCGTGCGCGCCAACGCGCGTGCGGATACCCAGACGCTGGAGGCCAATGCGGCGCGCGTCGATGCCCAGATGAGTGCTGATCAGGCCGCAGCGGCACAGCAGCGTTCGCAGGAACTCGAGGCTGCCCTCACCGACCTGCAGGCGAAGAAGACCGATCGAGGTTTCGTCATTACACTGGGCGACGTGCTTTTTGCCAGCGGCCAGGCGGATCTCAAATCCAGCTCGCGCCGCTCGCTTGAAAAGCTCTCGGCCTTCCTGCAGCAATATCCGCAGCGCAGCGTTCAAATTGAAGGCTTCACCGACAGTGTGGGTACCGATGACTTCAATCAGAGTCTCTCCGAGCGCCGCGCCGGCGCGGTGCCTTAACCGGCATGGGTATATCAGCCGATCGCATTCAGACTCGGGGCTTCGGCAAAGGCTCGCCCGTGGCGGATAACGCCACGTCCACCGGACGGCAGCAAAACCGCCGCGTCGAGGTCATCATCTCCGAAGCCGACGGGCGCACGGCAACGCGCACCCCATAGGCACCGCTAATAGCGCCGTACCGCCGGCATCATCAGGGATCGACGCGAAAAGGCTGCGCAGCTAGCGCACTATCGGCGCTAGCGCCATCCCCAGCACGGTGCGCCCGCCGTACTCGTGTGCCCGCGCGCGCTCGGCGTTGAGATAGGTGTCGAAATCCGCTCCCGTGGCGACGCGCTCGAGCGCACGTGCCTGAGAGTCCAGGCGTTGCACGGCGGCAAGCCGATCGGCTTGGCCCAACTTCGCACGATCGAGCGCGGATCGCAGCACCCGAATGGTTTCATCGTAAACGCGCAGCGGCACCGGAAACGGATGACCATCCTTGCCGCCGTGAGCGAGCGCAAATCTCGCCGGATCGGAAAAGCGCGCGGCGGTGCCATGCACGACCTCGGCGACGAATGCGAGCGATGCGACCGTGCGTGCACCGACGCCCGGGCTCAAAAGAAGCTCGGCAAAGTCTCTGGGGCCACGCTCGGCGGCGGCTGCCAGAGTGCCGTGCAGTCTTTTCAGCACCACATCGGACACGCGCACATCATGGCGCGCGGGCAGGCGTAAATGCGGCAGCGACGCGAGATCCCGAAGCGGCTCCTGCTTTTCGGCTTCAGCGGCGGATGGTGGGAAGAGATCGAGTGTCGGGTTGGCGCTCTCGCGCAATCGTCGCAATACGGCGATAGTTCGATCCGGCCCAGCGCGGACGAGCTCAAGTCCCATCTGACGGCTACGCGCGGCACGCGCATCGGCAAGATTGACGATGTTGCCCTGATTGCGCCCTTCAATCGCAGTGTGCGGAGAGTCGAGAAAGCTCTCGAGGTTTTCCGAGAGCCAGTGATAGCGGCGCGCTTCGCGGCGATATTGATTCATCCCTTGCTGCACCACGCACCAGCGTCCGTCCGCGCTCACGACGAACGCGTGCAAGTACAGATCAAAGCCATCCTGCACTGCGGCGCTATCGACCTTCGCCACGAGGCGGCTCGCGCGTGCGAGCGGTACGGCATCAAGACCCGTGCGTTCGCCGACCTCGATGAGCTCCGCTGGCGTGCGGCGCGAATGCCGCCCGCGTCCGCCGCAAACGAAAAGGCCAAGCTCGGACTGCAGCGGCCGTAGGCCGCGCTTTAGAGCACCCATCACGCTCGTCGTGAGACCCGATGAGTGCCAGTCCATTCCCATGACGGCGCCGAAGGATTGGAACCAGAAAGGGTGCGCGAGGCGACGCAGAACTTCGTCGCGGCCGTAATGGTGCACGATCGCCTCGACAATCACGCGGCCCAACGAGGCCATGCGCAGGGCCAACCACGGCGGCACATGTCCGGCATGTAGCGGCAGATCGGCGCTACCCGTTCGCATTGCCATGCGTGCAGTGTGAACCTTGATCCCCGGCAGTCAAGCGCACAATCGGGATCCAACCCTTCGGGCAGCGAGTTCATTCCTAAATAATTGACGGCGCGGATCTGTAATTTCGCCATGGCGTTCGTGGTTGAAAGCCGATGCGTGCCGCGCTGAAGCTTCGGTGAATCTCAACCCATGAATTCTGCTGCGCGGTACAATTGACCCCGCAATTTCGATACCCACTCTGCCGCGTCGAAGCTGCGTTCAACGAACGCACCGAACCGGCAGCTGACGGAGGGAGAGCCCAAAAAACATGAGCGGTAGCAACACGGCGCCACGCAAGGGCATGCCCGACCCACACCTCGATGAGGCGCAATTCAAAGAGCGCTTTGTCGGCCAGTTCAACGAACCGGCCTTTGATCCTCTCGATGGCGAACTTAAAAAACTGGCGGTAGCGGCGTGGGATGCCTATTCGCACCACCGTAAGAGTCCCCGCACCCGAAAAGCGGGAAGCGAATTTGCCGATCCCGAGTACGATCTGGCGCTCGATTGGATCGCCGCGCGCGCCGCGCTCATGCGTGCCCAGGCGCAGCACGACAACACAGCATCGCCGGCGCGCTTTTTGGTCATTAATTGCTCCCCGCGCAGCGAGCACACCTGCCCTGGCGAAATGTCGAAGTCCTACCGCCTGCTTGAACTTGCCGTAGCGATCTTACGCGGCGGGCAGAACACACAGGTCGACGTGCTCGATTTGAGCCGCCTCGGCTCCGAGTACGGTAGAAACATCCATCCCTGCAAGGCCTGCTTTTCTACCGCCGCGCCGCTGTGCCATTGGCCGTGCTCGTGCTATCCGAACTATTCTCTTGGCCAGACGCAGGATTGGATGAACGACATCTATCCACTGTGGGTCGCGGCTCATGGGATCATGCTGATCACCCCGGTGCATTGGTACCAGGTTTCCTCGCCGCTCAAACTCATGATGGACAGGCTCGTGTGCGCGGATGGTGGCAATCCTGATCCGACACGCACTCATGGCAAAGACGCAGCGACAGCGAAGGAAATTGAGCTCGCCGGTTGGCACTACCCGCGGCACTTGGAAGGGCGATTGTTTGCATGTGTCGTTCATGGTGATGTCGAAGGCGCAGAGAACGTGCGCCGCAGCCTGCACGACTGGCTGTGTTCGCTGCATCTTTCGCCGGCGGGAGCGGATGCGGAGCTTGACCGCTACATCGGCTATTGGAAGCCGTACGCATCAAGCCACGAGGAGCTTGATGCAGACGAGGCCGTGCAGGAGGAGGTCAAGAATACCGGGCGAGTGCTGCTCGAGGCAGTCATGAAAACGCGAAGCGGCATGCAGGTCAATGCCGGCAAGGATCTGAAGGCGCCGCGGGAAAAATAGGGACCGCGCAGTGCAGCGATCGTAAGCAGGCGTCGTTGCTGAGTGATGGTTAGGCGCCGGAGGAGTGCTGATCCGCGGTTGCGCGGTGTCGGGTTTGGACCTCGCGCAGCGCGCCGCGGACTTCCTCGATATCGATGGGTTTCGTCAAATGACGGTCGAAGCCCGCCGCTTTGGCACGCCGCTCGTCTTCCGCCTGTCCCCAACCGGGCGCCGCAATCAAAGCCGCATGCTTGCCCCAGTCGGTGGCGCGCAGTAGCTGGGCAATCTCATAGCCGGTGAGATCCGGTGGCCCAATGTCGAGCGCGATCACATCCGGCTTGAAGTTCGCTGCGAACGCCAAGCCCATTGCTTACGCTGATGACAAATTCGTCGTCTTGGTGCGCAACGTTAAGCTCGATATGGCCTCCCGCGTTGGTGTGTTTAGCAGCGTTCGTCAGCAGGTTGGCGATCACTTGCGCAAGACGCATGGCGTCAACCTCGATCGTGATCGGCTCCGGTGGCAGATGCACACCGAAGTTGTGATGGCGTGCATCAATCGGCGGCCGCGCAGTCTCAATTGCGCTATCGACGACCACCTGCAGCGCGACCGGCGCGACTCGCAGATTCAGCTTGCCGCGCGTGATGTGCGATGCATCCAGAAGATCATCGAGCAGCAGCACGCACCAGGTGCCGGGTCATGCCGATGGATGACCTCGCCGCTCCAGCGTAGCTGCGCGTCGGTTGCGTTCGACATCCCGGCAATTTTTGCCGCCTGGTGAATCGACGCGCGCGGATTGCGTTTTTTGCTTCGCTGCGGTGGCGATCGTTTACGGAGTCGCAATAAACGTTCCAACGCGTACCGTGGCTGGAAGGACTTGAGTCAGCCGGTGATGATCGTTGGCTTCACCCGCGCCGCGAGCAGATGCCGCGGTTTGCGAACAAGGCCAGTGAGCATCAGTAGGCTCAAGCCTGCGAGTGAGTAAAGATCGAAGGCGCCGCCGCCGCCGCCGCTCTTAGTCGGCGCCGCGACGATAGTTAAGCTTGCGCTGTTGTGCGCGGTCTGGCCGTACGAATCGCGAGCGGTCACGGTTAGCGTTGCTTGGCCCAATTGTCCGCTGATCGGTCGCAAGCTCACGGTACAGGTCAACGAGGTCGACCCGCAGCCGCTGCTCAATGTCGCTGACGATGCGGGGAGCAGTGCGGTGTTGCTGCTCGTGAGCGTTACCGCGATGTTTTTGACACCGCTCAGGGCAACGGTAACCGGTGTGACATTATTGCCCGAGGGTACGCTCTGCGTGCCCCCGGCTGTGACCTTGACGGTTGGCGGTGCGGGCGTTGTGACGGTCACAGTAAAGGTTGTAGAGGTTGCTCGCCCGGCGCCATCGGTAACGGAGATGCCAAGGTGAGCGGTTCCAATCAGTCCGATTGCCGGTGTGACTGACAACGTGCAGGCGTAGGTCGCGTTGCCGCAGGTAGTGGGCGCAAACTGCGCCCCCAATGTTCCGGCGAAGGCAACCAGTGCCGAATTATCGCTCGAACCCTTGAGCGTGAGGAAACCTGTCCCGGCCAGTGTGATTGGGATCGCCGCCGAAGTCGTGCCGCCGACCACGGTTACGTTTGCAATCTTGCCGATCGTGGGGCTTGCGAGTGTTTTAAGCGCGCCCAGTGCGTCGACGCGTCCGTAGCCGAACACACCATCGGGAGTCGCGCCAACGCCAAGGGGCGCAGCGCCACTCGTAAGCGCGGCAACGATTCGCTGAGCGCTCAGCGTCGGAAATGCGGCGCGCAGCAGGGCTGCAACCGCAGCCACGTTCGGTGTCGCCGCCGACGTGCCGTAAAAAAGGCCAGTCGATCCGGTTGTGAAATCAGTGCTGTCGGCATCGACATAGACTGCGTCGGGCGCGACCAAAACCGGCGCCTGCACGGCAACGGCGGTCGGAAATTCAAGTTGCGCCGGCCCGTTGGCGCTGAAGGGCTCGATATTGCTGCCAACACCGTCGCCGCCGTACACCGCGCCGACCGTGACCACGCCCGCTACGAGCTTCTGCGGTGAGGCGATGGCGCCGGCGGTCGGCGTAGAAAAGATGGCACTGCCATTGCCGTAGGCAATCAGTTTCAGAAACTTACCGGCAAACTCCACACCCGGAGTCGCGATGGCAAAATGATAGGTGCCTTTGCCGAGGTTCGGATTAAGGCTCGCGACAAAGGAATTGCGGGTACTTGCGCTGGCCAGGCATTCGATGACGGTGCGATGCTGATCGAGCACGTACAGGTCAAAATTGCTGCTGTTCTGCCCCGCCGGATCCGCCCACTGCATATAGATCGGTGCCGTGAGCTGCTCGAGCAGCGTTATGGTTTCGAGCCGATCGCCATCAAAAGTTTGCGCATAAGCGTCGGCCTGGCCATTGGCGCTGCAGCTGAAGGGTTGTGCGAGTTGCGTCGGCGCGTACACGCCCTGCCAGAAGCTCTTGTTTTCATTGCCGGCGGCAGAGAGCAGCATCAGGTTCGGATTTTGTGCCAGCAGAGTTTGCACGCTCTGCGCAAGGGTGCTTTTCGTCGACAGCAGGTCTTCGGCAGGATATTCAAGATCATCGGCGACGATGCTTACTCCGGCCGTAATGAAATCGCGCAGGCAGCTCACATATTCGACGTCGGTTTCCGGTGCGCAGAATGCAAGGCTTGCCCCGGGCGCAATGGCGTACAGCTCCTCGAGCAGCATCGTGCCTTCATCGGTCGGGGTGGGGTTCGGGCTCTGTTGGGTCGGGGTCAGATTTGCAATGTGCGCCGGCAGTTCGCCGCGGGCCTGGATGATGGCGACGCTCGTAACGTCATCCGAGAGCACGCCGATCGTGACGCCGCTACCATTCTTGCCCGTGGATTGAATGTACTGAGCCGCGTTCGTGATTGACACGCCGTTGCCGTCAATTTCGATGGTTGCCGCCGCTTGCACCTGGGCTTGCTCGTGCAAGTGCATTACCGGGCCCACCACTTTGGAGTACATCGGCAGGTCGATGCTGTGCACGGCGCTGCCGGCAGCAACCGCGGCAAGGTCGCTCATCCGCAGCCAGCCTTCAACGCTGCACAGGGGCGCGACGTGCACTACGGCCCCGATGACCAGACCGGCCGCTGCAAGTGCTTTAGTCGGTGCGGGGCTTGAGCAATCGAAGCGCACATCGATCTGCACGCGGCCTGCCGCATCGAACCGTGCGGCCGAGAATGCTTCCCGCGCTGATGGGCCGCGCGCCGCGCTTTTCTCCGCCGCCTCGCCATTTTGTTGAATCCACAGGGCGAGCAGGCGTGGCGTCAGGCGCGACTGCCAATCCGTCGCGGCGGCAGCGGCCGTCGCGTTTAGAAATAGAAGAGCTGCAAGCGTAGTGGCCGTCTGCCAAACCAACCGGCCGGTCCGCGTTGGACTGGACATAAGGAACTCCACCGCCAGCTGACTAGGGTGCCCGCCCGGGGCCGAATTGGGCAGGGCGCGCGTCTCAGTTCGCAGCGCACGAAGCGTCCATACAGCCGCCAGGCGCCGGCGCGCCCCCGGCGCCGCAAGGGCTGCGCCCACGCGCGGGGCATGGCGCATTGAAACCCGTGCGGCCGAACCCAGGTGGCAGACACGCACGAAATTACGTGCGGCGCGCTTGCTTTTTCGTGCACCAATTACGTGTGACACTGCGATGGTGGGGGCATAGTCGGCCAACCACGTCAGCCAAGGCAGCACGGGTGAAGGCAATTTCTAGCGGTACAGTGATCGGACGCTTGCAGCTGCCGCGCCTCGACCGCTTTATCTATTTTGCGCCGACGCTGTTCTTTGCCTACCTCGCCGCGCTTTGCACGGCATTGATATTAACGTCGGTTTTTCTCGTGCGGATGCGCAACCCCGAGGCGATCGCCGGTGCCGGAATTTTTGGCCTGCTCGTGACTGCAGGCGTCGGAAGCCTGCTCTTGCGAGCGCAGCTGCGCGATCTGCGCTACATGCGCCTGGCAACCCGCGGCGATGCACAAAGTAACTACGCGGCGGTGTTGAAAGTCGTGCGCGCTGCCGGATGGGTCACGACCGGAAGCGCGAATGCGGAGTTCATTGACGCCAGGGTGTCCGACTCGCTCCTGAGCCGCGGCGAATGGGTCTCAGTGCGCTTTCAGGATCGCGACGTCTGGATCGCGAGTATTTGCGACCCGCGCATTGGCTTCTCTCTGGTCGCGCGCAAACGCTTGCGTCATTACAAGGATCTGATTAAGGACGCGGTGTCTGCGATCGATTAACGGGCACGCCTGCGTGGCTGGCTAATTGTCAGAGCGGCGAAAGCGGACGATGATGGGGTTGCAACCCCGATCTTGAAGGAGCGCCATGAGCGCCGCCCCGGAACCCGTCGGCACCCTCGAAGTTGCCTTGGCGCATGCCGCGCGCCTATTGGCAGCTGAGCCGTCGCTCGCGGCCGAGCAGGCGACGGAAATTCTCAAGCTCGTGCCCGATCATCCGGGTGCGGTACTGGTGCTCGGAACGGCACGGCGCGCGCTTGGCGATGCCGCAGCTGCCATCGCGGTACTTGACCCTTTGACCCGCGCGCAGCCAACTTCAGCCGCCGCACACTATGAACTCGGGCTTGCACTCGGCGCAGCCGGGCGAGCCGACGATGCCATCGCCGCGTTGCGGCAAGCGGTTAGACTTAAACCCGATCTTTCCCATGGGTGGCTCGCGCTCGGCGATCAACTGACCGGTGCGGGTGATGCCGCAGGCGCTGACCTTGCGTATGCCTGGCATATCAAGACTTCAATACGTGATCCGCGCCTGCTTGCCGCCGCCAGCGCACTCGTCGACAACCGCATCCCAGAAGCCGAGGTGTTGCTGCGGGCTCATCTTAAGATGTATCCCACCGACGTCGCGGCGATCCGCATGTTCGCTGAGGTGGCAGCAAGGCTGCGCCGTTTTGCCGATGCGGAGACCCTTCTCATCCGCTGCCTGGAGCTCGCGCCGGGCTTTACGGCTGCACGGCATAACTACGCATTGGTCCTGCATCGGCAGAACAAACCGGCCGCGGCGCTGCGTGAACTCGAACGACTGTTCGCGCAAGAGCCGCGCAACGCCAGTTACGAAAGTTTGAAGGCCGCGGTGCTGGCAAGAATCGGCGACCTGTCCCAATCAATCGAGATCTACGAGGGCGTGCTCGCAGCCCATCCGCTGCATGCCAAAATCTGGATGAGTTACGGCCATGCGCTGAAGACCCAAGGTCGCGAGCAGGATAGCATCGCCGCCTACCGTAAGAGCATTGAACTTGCGCCGAGCCTGGGCGAGGCGTACTGGAGTCTTGCCAATTTGAAGACCTATCGCTTCAACGCCCAGGATGTGCAGCAGATGCGCTCGCAGTTGAATGACGCAAGCCTTGCGACCGAGGATCGCTATCACCTGCATTTTGCGGTGGGCAAGGCCCTCGAGGATGCGGGCTCCTACGCAGCATCGTTCGACAGCTACGCCGATGGCAATCGCATACGGCGCGCGAGCATCGGCTATGCGGCCGAGGAGATGACCGCGCTCGTACGGCGCAGCAGGGCGCTCCTGACCCGCGATTTCTTCGTATCTCGCGCCGGCTTTGGAGCGGCGCAGCCGGATCCGATCTTTATAGTCGGCCTGCCGCGCTCGGGATCAACTTTGGTGGAGCAGATACTCTCGAGCCACTCGCAGATCGAGGGCACGATGGAGCTGCCGGACTTGGGCGGCATCGCAAAGACGCTCTCCGGAATTACCCGCAAGGGCCAAGCGTCGAAATACCCCGAAGCACTCGCGACGCTTAGCGCCGCGGACTGCCGCCGATTGGGTGAGCAATATCTCACTCAGACAAAAATTCAGCGCAAGAGCGCCGCGCCTTTTTTCATCGACAAAATGCCCAACAACTTTGCGCACATCGGTCTCATTCAATTGACCCTGCCGCGTGCGAAAATTATTGACGCCCGCCGCCATCCGCTCGGTTGCTGTTTTTCGGGTTTTAAGCAGCACTATGCGCGCGGTCAGAATTTTACCTACAGCCTGGAAGATGTCGGCCGCTACTATCGGGACTACGTTGAGCTCATGGCGCACTTCGATGCGGCGCTGCCGGGTCGCGTTCATCGAGTGATTTATGAGTCCATGGTCGACGATACCGAGCGCGAAGTGCGGCGGCTGCTTGAGTATTGCGGGCTCGCGTTTGAAGAATCCTGCCTGCGCTTCTATGAAAATGAGCGCACCGTGCGCACCGCCAGCTCACAACAGGTGCGCCAACCGATCTTCCGCGACGGCATCGATCACTGGCGTCACTTCGAGCCCTGGCTTGCGCCGCTCAAAAATGCGTTGGGGCCGGTGCTTGAGGCGTATCCGGTGGCGCCGGAATTTTGAGAATCTCGTGGAATGGCATACCCTTCGGTCAAGAGGGGGCATAAACGCCACAAGGGGGATAACTAATGACGCGAAGTCGCCGTCGAAAACTAGCGCGTGCTCACGCCAAAACCGGCAGCCGATATATTTTAAGGGCGACGCCTGTTGCGTCCGCGCTATTGGCTTGCATGCCGGGCGCCTACGCCCAGGAGCAAACGGCCGAGACCGTGGGACTCGCCGAAGTGGTCGTCACGGCGCAGAAGCGCTCCGAGAACCTGCAGGACGTTCCGCTTAGTATTCAAGCGCTTGGCAACGAAAAACTCGAAGAACTGCACGTCACGAAGTTCGACGATTACGCAAAGTATTTACCGAGCGTCGCATTCTTCTCCGAGGGCGGACCGGGGTTCGAGCACGTTTATATGCGCGGCGTCTCGAGCAGCGTTTTGGAGAATCATTCGGGCTCATTACCGAGCGTCGGTGTGTATCTGGACGAGCAGCCCGTTACGACCATCGACGGCATCCTCGATGTGCATAT
>DATCBZ010000150.1:0-6840 GCA_036511555.1 Steroidobacteraceae bacterium | reverse complement strand
GATCGTCGTCGATGAGGAATCACACAGCATGGACATCGCCGTTGCCGAGGAGAAGCTCTCGCAGGCGATCGGCCGCGGCGGTCAGAACATTCGACTGGCAAGCCAACTCAGCGGTTGGGATCTCAACATCATGACCGAGTCTGACGCCGAGGCGAAGAGCGAGACCGAGGCGCGCGGCCTTGTCGAGCTCTTCATGAAGCAGCTCGACGTCGACGAGGACGTCGCGACCATATTGGCGCAGGAAGGCTTTTCGACGATCGAGGAGGTCGCCTACGTGCCGCAGGCGGAACTCATTTCGATTCAGGAATTCGACGCCAACATCGTCAAGGAGCTTCGCAATCGCGCGCGGGATGTGCTTTTGACACAGGCGATTGCAAGCGAAGAGAGCCTGGATCAGTCGATGCCGGCGGATGATCTTTTGTTACTCGAAGGCATGAGCCCTGATCTGGCGCTCGCCTTGGCACGACGCGGCGTACGCACGCGCGAGGATCTGGCGGACCAGTCGGTGGATGATCTGGCGGATATCGAGGGGCTGGCGGCTGAAGAGGCCGGCAAGCTCATCATGACAGCACGCGCGCCCTGGTTCGAAGCGAGCCATTGATGGGGGCCGAGGATTGAGTTCATGGCCGAAGTAACAGTCTCGCAATTTGCCGAAGTTCTGAAGGTGCCCGTGGATCGGCTGCTGGTGCAGCTTGATCAGGCGGGCATCAAGGTCGGCGGCCCGGATGATCGTATCAGTGACGATGCGAAGCTTGAGCTGCTGACGCATTTGCGCCGCAGCCATGGCAGCGATGAAGATGGCGGGGCGCCGCGCAAGATCACGTTGAAGCGCAAAACGCAGAGCGAGCTGAAGCTTGCGAGCGTGCAGGGGCGCGCCCGCACAGTCAACGTCGAAGTGCGCCGCAAACGCACTTACATCAAACGCGATGTGCTTGAAGAACAGGCACGCACCCAGCAGGAAGAGATCGATGTTAAGCGCCGCGAGGCGCTCGAAGCCGAACGCCGCGAGAGCGACCGTGTGGAGAACGAGCGCCGCGAGCGCGAGCGCCTCGAGATGGAGAATCGGCGCCGCGCCGAAGAAGAGCAGACGCGCAAGAAGTCGCAGGACGAGGCGCGCCGCTTGGCTGAAGTGCGCACCCGCGAAGAGGCGGATCGTCGCGAACGCGAACAGCGCCGCGCGCCGCCTGAGCCGGCCCGTCCGCGCGTCGTCGAGGCTGTGGTCGCCGCCGAGGAAGTCGACGACAAGCAGACCCGCTACGGACGTCAGGAACTGCACGTCGCAGGCGACGTCAGTTCGCGCTACAAGAAAAAGCGTCGCCTCAAGGCGCGCACCGTTGGTGTCGGCTCCGATGCGCCGCACGGTTTTGAAATGCCAACCGCCCCGGTGCGCCGTGAAGTGGGTATTGGCGCAACCGTCACGGTCGCCGAGCTTGCGCAGAAGATGGCAGTCAAGGCGACGGAGGTCATCAAAGTGCTGATGAACTTGGGCGTCATGGCAACCATCAACCAGGCGATCGAGCCGGAGACGGCCTTGTTGGTTGTCGAGGAGATGGGCCATAGCGGGACACTCGTGCGCGAGAATCAGATCGAGCACGAACTGCAGGGCGTGCAGAGTGGCAGCACGAATGAGGAGCCGCGGCCGCCGGTCGTCACGGTCATGGGGCACGTGGATCACGGCAAGACCTCGCTCCTCGACTACATCCGCACGACCAAGGTCGCAGCCGGTGAAGCGGGCGGCATCACGCAGCACATCGGCGCCTATCATGTTGAGACACCGAAGGGCGTTATCACATTTCTCGACACTCCGGGCCATGCCGCGTTCACGGCGATGCGCGCGCGCGGCGCAAAGGCAACCGATGTCGTCGTACTGGTGGTGGCGGCTGATGATGGCGTGATGCCGCAGACTATCGAGGCCATTCAGCACGCGCGCGCCGCGGGCGTCCCCATCGTAGTCGCGGTCAACAAGATCGACAAGAGCGATGCGGACCCCGATCGCGTGCGCACCGAGCTTGCCAAATACGATGTCATTCCCGAGGACTGGGGCGGACAGAACATTTTCGTGAAAGTCTCGGCCCGCACGGGCGAGGGCATCGATCAGCTGCTCGAGGCGATCCTGCTGCAGGCCGAGGTGCTCGAGCTTGCGGCACCGCGTGACGGGCTCGCCTCGGGAGTCGTGATTGAATCGAGCATGGAAAAGGGCCGTGGCGCCGTAGTGACGGTGCTCGTCAAGCGCGGCACGCTGCACATGGGGGATGTCATTCTCGCAGGCTCCGAGCAGGGCCGGGTGCGCGCCATGTTTGATGAGCACGGGCAGGCGCTGCAGGCGGCCCTGCCATCGATGCCGGTAGTGGTGCTGGGACTCTCCGGCGCGCCCAATGCCGGCGATGACTTGCTGGTGGTTGAGAACGAGAGAAAGGCGCGCGAAGTTGCCGTCTACCGGCAAAGTAAGTTCCGCGATGTGAAGCTTGCGCGCGTGACCACCCGTCCCGAAGATGTGTTCTCGCAGATCGATGGGGATAAAGCAACGATCGCCATTGTGCTGAAGGCCGATGTGCAGGGCAGCGCCGAGGCGCTGCGCGATGCACTCACCAATCTGTCGATCGATGAAATTCAAGTCAAGGTCATCGCCAGCGGCGTCGGCGGTATCACGGTTTCAGACGTGCAGCTCGCCTCTGCCTCGAAGGCACGCATCATCGGCTTCAACGTACGCGCCGATGCCGGCGCGCGCGAGGCATTGAAGGAGACCGGCGCGGAGCTGCGCTATTACAGCATCATCTATGAGGCCATTGATGATGTGAAACAGATGATGACCGGGATGCTGCAGCCGGAGATCAAGGAACAGATCGTAGGCGTTGCACAGGTGCGCGATGTGTTTCGCTCCAGCAAATTCGGCGTCGTCGCCGGCTGTCTCGTCACCGAAGGCACGGTGCGGCGCAACAATCCGATCCGCGTGCTGCGCGATAACGTCGTTATTTTTGAAGGCGCGCTTGAGTCGCTGCGGCGCTTCAAAGACGACGTCGCCGAAGTGCGCGCCGGCACCGAGTGCGGCATCGGCGTCAAGAACTACCAGGATGTTCGTGTCAACGACCAGATCGAGTGTTTCACGCGCATCGAGGTCGCCCGTACGCTGCAGTGATGTGGCGCACGTGGCGAGCAGCTGTTGAACACCGCGCGTCCGCGCAACCGCAAGATCGAGGCCGAGTTGCAGCGCGCGCTCGCCGACATCATTGCGCGTGAGTTAAAGGATCCGCGCGTCGGCAACGTCACCATCTCGGCGGTGGATCTGGCGCCCGACAAGCGCATGGCGCGCGTCTATTTCACGCCCTTTGCATCGCAGCATCCGCCCGATGAAGTGCGCCAAGGTCTGGCGCGCGCAGCAGGCTTTCTGCGCGGTGCGGTCAGTCGCCGTCTGGGGCTGCGCTATGCACCGCGGCTGCAGTTCGTGTTTGACGACGCCTTCGACAAGGCGGCAGCTTTAACCGAACTCATCAACGAGGCGACGGCGCGCGATCGCGGTGGCGAGGAGCCCTGAGCGACTCGACCCGCACCGGGATCCTACTGCTCGATAAGCCCCTCGGGCTGTCTTCCAACGCGGCGTTGCAGCGGCTACGGCGCCTGTTGGGGGCGGCCAAAGCGGGACACGTCGGCAGCCTCGATCCACTTGCAACCGGAATGTTGCCTATTTGTCTCGAGGAGGCCACCAAAATCGCCGGCGACATCCTCGCCGGGCGTAAGTGCTATCGCTTCACAGTAGGCTTGGGTGCGCGCACCGCCACCGGCGATGCGGAAGGGGCGATCATCGAGCAGCTCGCGGTACCGGGACTGACACCGGCGCAGATCGAGCAGGCGCTCGGCGGATTCCTTGGTTCGCAATCGCAGATTCCGCCGATGTATTCCGCGCTGAAGCACGGGGGACAGCCGCTGTATCGTTTAGCGCGCGCCGGTCAGGAGGTGGAACGCGCCGCGCGCCTTATCGAGATAAGCTCTCTTACGCTTGTGTCCTTCGAGGAGCTGCGCTTATCGCTCGAAGTCATCTGTTCGAAGGGCACCTATGTGCGCACGCTGGCGGAGGATATCGCGCGCGCCCTGGGTACCTGCGGTTACGTCACGCAGCTGCGCCGCATGTACGTTGAACCGTTTGAATCTGAAGCGATGTGCACCCTTGAGGGCGTTGCCGCCCTGCGCGCGGCGGGGCAGTGGCCTGCGATCATGGCGGCTGATTTTGCGATCCGGCACCTAGGTGCCGTGCACCTCGACGCGCCTGACAGCGCGCGCCTGCTGCACGGTCAGGCGATCCGGAACGCTGCAGCTGCCAGCCTCAGCGGGCGCGTGCGGCTTTACGACGAGGCGGCGCGCTTTTTGGGGATCGGTGAAGCCGACGGCCAGGGTGAAGTGCGTCCGAGGCGGTTGTTTGTCTTGTAGCGGAGGCTCCACCACAGGTAGAATTCCGCGGTTGCAATGACTCTAAAGATTAAGATTCAGGAATAGTTAATGACCTTATCCAGTGAGAAGAAGGATGGGATTCTCGAGCAGTTCCGCCGCGGTCCGCGGGACACGGGCTCGCCCGAAGTCCAAGTCGCGCTCCTCTCCGAGCGCATAAACGGTTTGAGCGGACACTTTTCCGCGCACAAGGGGGATCATTCCTCGCGGCGTGGTTTGGTGAAGCTCGTCAATCAGCGCCGCAAACATCTCGACTATCTGAAATCCACGCAACCCCTGAAGTACCAGGAGCTTGTTGAGCGCCTGGGACTTCGCCGCTGAGCCACATCGAAGGCCGCGCCGTCCTTGACCGCGCGTTGCCCGGTGGTTTCTCTTTCATGGTTTTCACTTCGAGGATAGAAGCGTGAGCGCTGTTAGCAAATCATTCGCATACGGGCCCCATAACGTCACCATCGAGACCGGCGAGCTCGCCCGCCAAGCGGATGCAGCAGTACGCGTCACGGTAGGGGATACGGTTGTCCTCGTCACAGTCTGCGCGCAGCAGCAGCCCAAGCCTGGGCGTGACTTCTTTCCCTTGACCGTCAACTACATCGAAAAAACCTACGCAGCAGGGCGCATTCCCGGCGGCTTCTTCAAGCGTGAAGGTCGGCCGACGGAGAAGGAGACGCTCACCTCACGCCTGATCGATCGGCCGATTCGTCCGCTCTTCCCCGATGGCTTTCTGAACGACGTGCAGGTGGTGGCAACGGTCTTATCGGTCGATCCTGCAATCGACTCGGACATACCGGCTCTGCTCGGCGCATCGGCAGCCCTGGCATTGTCGGGCATTCCGTTCAACGGTCCGATTGGTGCCGCGCGCGTCGGCTACAAGGACGGCAAGTATCTTTTGAATCCGCTCGCCACCGAACTTGCCGATTCGGCGTTGCATCTCGTTGTCGCCGGCACGCAGGCCGCGGTGCTCATGGTTGAATCCGAGGCCAAAGGGCTCTCCGAGGAGGTCATGCTAGGCGCGGTGGTGTTCGGTCACGAGCAGATGCAGATTGCGATCAAAGCCATACGCGAACTGGCCGCAGAGGCAGGCAAACCGCGCTGGGCGTGGAAAGCCGAAGCTGATAACGCCGAACTTGAAAGCGCCGTTGGACTGCACGCGCAGGCTGCCGTCACGCAGGCTTATGCGATCACTGAAAAACTGCAGCGTCGCAATCGTCTTGCAGAAGTTAAGACGCAGACGCAAGCCGCGCTCAGTGCCGGCGAGGCACCAAAGTGGAGCGCCGACCAGGTGGAGAGCCAACTCTTCAAGCTCGAGAGCAACATCGTGAGGCAGCGCATTCTAAATGGCGAGCCGCGCATCGATGGTCGCGATGCGCTCACGGTGCGGCCGATTACGGTGAAGGCCGGTGTGCTGCCGCGAACTCACGGCTCGGCGCTCTTCACGCGTGGTGAGACGCAGGCGCTGGTGGTGGTGACGCTCGGCACGAGCCGCGATTCGCAGATCATCGACGGTCTCGACGGCGAGCGCCGCGAGTCGTTCATGCTGCACTACAACTTTCCGCCGTTCTCGGTGGGTGAAACCGGCATGATGGGATCGCCGAAGCGCCGCGAAATCGGCCACGGCAACCTCGCGCGGCGCGGCGTCAAAGCCGTCATGCCGGACATGGCCAAGTTTCCGTACGTGATTCGTGTGGTGTCGGAGATTCTCGAGTCAAATGGCTCAAGCTCCATGGCAAGCGTGTGTGGAACCAGCCTTGCGCTCATGGATGCAGGCGTGCCGCTTGCGGCGCCGGTTGCAGGAGTTGCCATGGGACTCGTGCTCGAGGGCGGCCGCTTCAAAGTATTGACCGATATATTGGGTGATGAGGATCATCTGGGCGACATGGATTTCAAGGTCGCCGGTACCAAAGATGGCGTTACCGCCCTGCAGATGGATATCAAAGTCGAGGGGGTTACGCCTGAGATCATGCGCGTCGCTCTCGACCAGGCGCGTCATGGACGTCTGCATATCCTCGCTGAGATGAACAAGGTACTGAGCACGACGCGCGAGAAGATGTCCGATTGGGCACCCTCGATCATTACCTTGAAGATCGATCAGGAAAAGATTCGTGACGTGATCGGCAAGGGCGGCGCGGTGATCCGCCAGATCACCGAAGAGACTGGCACGACCATCGATATCGAAAACGACGGTACAGTGAAGATCGCCTCGGTGAGCGGCGCAGCCGGTCGCGAGGCGCAACGTCGCATCGAACTCATTACGGCCGACGTTGAAGTCGGGCGCATCTATGAGGGCAAGGTTGCACGGCTCATGGACTTTGGCGCATTTGTGACGATTCTGCCGGGTCGCGACGGCCTCGTGCACATCTCGCAAATCTCCGACGAGCGCGTCGAGCGCGTCGGCGACAAGCT
>DATCBZ010000149.1:0-3532 GCA_036511555.1 Steroidobacteraceae bacterium | reverse complement strand
GATGCCTCCGGTATTGCAGCGTTTCCAGTACAGCGTCAGCAGTATGCACGGCAGATTGCTGGATGCGGCAACCGCGAACGCAAGGCCTACGAGGTGCGCAACGTTTTGTCCCTTGGAGAGAATGCCGATCACGATCGCAATCGCGCCGACGATGAGCGCGCAGACGCGCGCCGCGCGGACTTCCTGCGCTTGAGTGGCGCGCTCGCCTTTGACAATGCCGACCCAAATGTCATGCGAGATCGCAGAGGCGCTTGCCAGCACCAGGCCCGCCACTACGGCGACGATGGTGGCGAACGCTACCGCCGCGATCACGGCGAGGAACAGATTGCCCAGCGCCGATTCCGGTCCGCCGCCGACGTATTGGGCGAGCAACGGCGCGGCCATATTGCCGCCTTTATCCAGACTCGTGATGGTGGCAGCGCCGACATTGATTGCCGCGCCGTTACCGATGAGCAGCGTCAGAAGATAGAAGCCGCCGATGATGATCATGGCCCAGATGACCGACAGCCGCGCCTGTTTTGCATTCGGCACGGTAAAAAAGCGCATCAAAATATGTGGCAGCCCCGCGGTGCCGAACACTAGCGCCATGCCGAGGGAAACCTGGTCGATCGGGTTTTTCAGGTACAGGCTCGGCTCCAGAAAGCGCTGTCCGAGTTGTGAGGCGCTCATGTTGGCGGCCGCGTCGCCGAGAAGTTTCGCCACTTGCGCCTGCACCTTGGGATCCGTGACGACGCCGCCGAAAAAGGCCGGCAGGCTAAATCCGTAGGGCGCCCAGGTGCAGACGACGAGCAGCAACGAGGCACACACGAGGAGCACCGCCTTGATGATCTGCACCCAGGTGGTTGCGACCATGCCGCCGAACACCACGTAAGCGAGCATCAATAAGCCGACCACGATGACAGAGACATCGTAGTCGATGCCGATTAGCGTCTTCACGAGGAGCCCGCCGCCGACCATCTGCGCCGTCAGATAAAAGATCGAGACGGTGATCGTAGAAATGGCCGCCATCAATCGGGCGGTTTTGTGATCGTTGCGAAACGCGAGGATGTCGCCGAGTGTGTACTTGCCGATGTTGCGGCACGGCTCCGCGATCAACAGCAGTACGGTCACGAAGGCGACGAGAAAGCCTACCGAGTACATGAAGCCGTCGTAGCCATACAAAGAAATGAGCCCGGCGATGCCGAGAAAGGACGCGGCCGAGAGGTAGTCTCCGGCGATGGCCCAGCCGTTCTGCAGGCCGCTGATCGAACGTCCCGCAGCATAGAACTGCTGCGTCGTAGTGACGCGCTTGGAAGCGCGGTAGGTCACGTACATCGTGATCGCGATGATGATCGCGAAGGCAACCAGTGCGAGCCAACCGAAGCGTTCCGGTACCGCAGCGCCCTTGAAGAACGCAAATGCGCTGGGGCTTGCAGCAAGGCCGCCCGCCGTCGCGACAAGCGCGAGTGTTTTACTGAGCTTCATGACGGCCTCGCAATGCTCGCTGCGGTGCGCGCCAGCTCCTCGGCCATGGGATCAAATTCTCGGCTAGCCTTGCGGTAGTAGACGTAGGCAATCAGCCAGGCCACGACAAATTGGGAGAGTGCGAACAGGATCCCAAAATTGATCGGGCCCCAAACCTGCGCACGAAACAGAGTGGGGCAGTACGCCGCGCCGATCGGCAGCAAAAAATAGTAGACGACGGAGAGCACCATCAGCAGCCATAGAAAGCGGCTTTTACGCCGGTGTAGCTCCTGAAAGCGCGGGTCTGCGTCGATTGCGGCCCAATTGATTTGTGGTTCGGTCGCCATGACATCTCCCCTCTAAGACATTCCGTTAAGGCACTACCTGCAGGATGACTTTGCCCGTGTGCTGCGCGCTCTCGAAATACGCATGCGCTTCTTTGATCTGGTCGAACGGGAAGACCTTGTCGATGATGACTTTGACGCGCCCGCTCTTGAGCAGTGGCCAGACGCGCGCCTGCAGTTCCGTTGCGATCAGCGCCTTGTCCTCGACACTGCGCGGCCGCAGCGTCGAGCCGGTGATGAGCAGGCGCCGCTGCGTGATCTTGGCGAGATTCAAAGTCACCTTGGCGCCTTGCTGAAAGGCAATCTGTACCAGCCGTCCGCGCATCGCGAGGCTATTGATGTTCTTCTCGGTATAGGCGCCGCCAATCATGTCCAATATGACATTGACTCCACGATCCTCCGTGATGCGCGCAATCTCTGCTGCGAAGTCCTGGGTATTGTAGTTGAAGGCGTGCGCTGCACCTAACGCGCGGCATGCCGCGCATTTCGCCTCGGAGCCGGCGGTGGTGAAGACTTCAGCGCCGAGAGCGTGCGCCAGCTGAATCGCCGTGGTGCCGATGCCACCCGCGCCGCCGTGCACGAGGAAACGCTCGCCCAACTGCAATGCCGCGATCTGAAACACATTGGCCCAGACGGTGAAAAAGGTCTCGCAGATGCCCGCCGACTCCACCATCGACAGTCCCTGCGGCAGCGGCAAACACTGCGCTTCGGGTACCCGGCAGTACTGCGCGTAGCCGCCTCCGGGCACGAGCGCACAGACTCGATCGCCGAGCTTGAGCGTGGCTCCGGCGCCAACGGCTGCGATCTCTCCGGCCACCTCAAGTCCGAGTATCGGGGACGCGCCCGGCGGCGGATCATATTTACCCTGGCGCTGCAGGCTGTCGGGTCTATTGATGCCGGCAGCGTGAACTTTGATGATGACTTCGTGCGCGCGCGGCACGGGTATTGCCGTTTCGCCGATCCGCAACACTTCCGGGCCGCCGGGACCGGTCGGGTCGACAAAGCGCATCGTTTGCGGCAGCTCAATACCCACGGGATATTCGTCTTGCTTGCATCGCGTGTATCGCTGTGTGTTCTTTGGCCGCCTGCAGCTTCGCATCCGCGGGTGGGGTTTTTCTCAGCGCATGCATTAATATCATACCCTGCGGTCCGGTGGGGGCGAGAGCCCCCGGAGCGATTATTTTATGTTCAAGCCTCTTGGCATCCTTGCCGCCCTCATGTTCTCGGTCGCCGCAGTCGGCGCCTCTGCACCGTATGACGAGTCGGCCAATGCGAATGCGACACTGCAGCGCGGACTTGAGCAGGCGCGCGCCTCCGGTAAAGACGTATTGGTGGTCTTTGGCGCGAACTGGTGCCCTGACTGCCGCGAGCTGGATAAGGCGCTGCACGGTCGCAGTGCGCCGCTCATCAATGCGCATTTCGTGGTCGTCAAGATCGATGTCGGTAACTTCGACAAGAACTCCGACGTCGTGAAGCGCTACGGCTACCCCACTGCCAAAGGCATCCCGGCGGCCGTGGTGCTGACGCCGCGCGACAAGATCATCTATGCGACGCGCGCCGGGGAACTCGCCGACGCGCGCCACATGGGCGATGAAGGCATTTACGATTTTTTCTCCAAGGTGGTTGCCGCACATCACTAGCGGCCCCATGCAAGGCGCGCGGCGCTGCGCATTTATTCTGAGGTTGACGTCATGCAGTACAACGATCGGCAGTTCTATATTGACGGCCGCTGGGTGGATCCCGTT
>DATCBZ010000148.1:0-5142 GCA_036511555.1 Steroidobacteraceae bacterium | reverse complement strand
CAACTTCAAAGCTTACGTCGTCGACCGCGGTCAGCGCCTCGTAGCGCTTGGTGAGATTTTGAACTTTAATCATAGAATTTGCATGGGTAGAGAGGAGCGCGCCCGGAAAGTTCCGAACCTGCCCGCTGACGGCGCGCGATTCTGAACGGGTGCGGCGCCGCATTTCAAGGGGCAATTTTCCGCGCGCGCCAGTACAGAATCACAAGGGCACCGCCCAGCAATCCACCCAGGTGAGCAAAGTGGGCGACGTCGGGCTGCCAGTTCGTCACGCCCAGCAAGAGTTCGAGCGCCCCATATAAAGTCACGAACAGCCACGCCGGCATCGGAATCGGCGGAAAAAGCAGCAGCAGTTTCTGGCGCGGAAAGTTGACGGCGAACGCAAACAGCAGTCCGAACACAGCCCCCGAGGCGCCGATTACCGGGGAACCGGAGTGGCTGAGCGCTGAGGCGGCGAGCTGTGTTGCGGCCGCGGCGATCACACACGCAAAATAGTACACGAGGAAGCGGCGGCTGCCCCAGTAGTACTCGAGCGCCGCGCCGAACATGTATACGGCGAACATGTTGAAGAACAGATGTAAATAGAAAGACCGAGCGTGCAGGAATGCATAGCTCACGAGCTGCCAGGGCTCAAAGTTCGTATGCAGCGGCCAGAGCGCGAACAGCTGTTCCATCGGCGCGCCGATCGCCAGTTGCAATAGGAATATGATGACGTTCGCGGCGATGATGGTGCGGGTGGCAGGCGGCAGCGAATTGAACATGGCGCAAGTTTAACGTAAGAGGTGCGGGAGAAATGCCAGAAGCCTTTATTTGCGATGCCGTGCGAACGCCCATCGGGCGTTACGGCGGAGCGCTCGCGAGCGTGCGCCCCGATGATCTTGCGGCATTGCCGATCGCTGCACTGTTGAAACGCAACCCGGCTCTGCCGGCCGCGGCGATCGATGAGGTGATGCTGGGCTGCGCGAATCAGGCGGGTGAGGATAATCGCAACGTTGCGCGCATGGCGGCGCTGCTCGCGGGCCTGCCGGTGGAAGTACCCGGCGTGACCTTGAATCGGCTCTGCGGTTCCGGGCTCGATGCGATCGCCTTTGCCGCGCGCGCCATCAAGACTGGCGAGGCACGCATCGTGATCGCGGGCGGAGTCGAGTCGATGTCGCGTGCGCCCTTCGTCATGGGTAAGGCGGATGCGGCTTTCAGCCGCGAGGCGCAGATCTACGACACGACGATTGGCTGGCGCTTCGTGAATGCGCGTCTGCAGCGGCAGTATGGAATTGATTCGATGCCGGAGACCGGCGAGAACGTTGCGGCAGAATTCGGCGTCAGCCGCGAGGAGCAGGATCGCTTTGCACTGCGCAGCCAGGAGCGCTATGCGAAGGCCCAGGCCCGCGGCTTCTTTGCCGCCGAGCTCATGAGCGTCGCCGTTGCGCAGCGCAAGGGCGGGCCGGTCATGGTGAGCGTCGATGAGCATCCGCGGCCCGGCACGACGCTTGCGCAGCTGGCAAAGCTGCCGACGCCGTTTCGTGTCAATGGCACGGTTACCGCGGGCAATGCCTCGGGGATCAATGACGGCGCTTGCGCGCTCCTCGTGGCATCGGATAAGGCCATCGTCGAGTTCAACCTGACGCCGCGCGCACGCATCGTCGCAGCCGCCACCGCCGGGGTCGCGCCGCGCATCATGGGCATGGGGCCGGTGCCCGCGACGCGCCGCGCTTTACAGCTGGCGGGGCTGGAATTGGCGCAGCTCGACGTTATCGAACTGAATGAAGCCTTTGCCTCGCAGGCAATTGCAGTGCTGCGCGAATTAGGCCTCGCGGCCGATGCGGCCCACGTCAATGCCAATGGCGGCGCGATCGCGCTCGGGCATCCGCTTGGGATGTCAGGTGCGCGCCTCGCCACCACCGCGACGTCTCAATTGACCTCGAGCGGCGCACGCTACGCGCTGTGCACGATGTGCATCGGCGTCGGACAGGGCATTGCCATGGTGCTTGAACGCCTGTAGCGCGGTCTTATTTGACGACCGCGGCGCGATCTGCCGACTGACGCTCGAGCATCCAGCCCGGGTACTCCGACGGCAACGCCGATGCGGTATTGAGCGCGCTCAGATCTTCGCTCGTGAGCTTCAGATCCGCGGCACCGAGGTTGTCGAGGAGCTGCTCCTTGGTGCGCGCTCCGATGATGACGGAGGTCACGGCGCTTTGCTGCAGGAGCCAGGCGAGCGCGACGCGCGCGACCGAGGTCGCGTGGGCCTTGGCGATTGGGCGCATGACGTCAATGACCCGGAACGTGCGCTCGCGATCGATCGGTGGGAAATCAAATGTTGCGCGCCGCGCCCCCGCCGGGCTTGCGCCGTCGCGTGAGAACTTACCCGACAGCACACCACCCGCAAGCGGGCTCCACGGTAGGATCGCAAGATTCTGCTCGTTGCACAGCGGCACGATCTCGCGTTCGAGGTCGCGCCCGGCGAGCGAATAATAAGCCTGCACACTTTGGAAACGCGCCAGCGCCCGCCGTTCGGAGATCCCGAGCGCCTTGGCGATTTCCCAGGCGGGCAGATTGCACAGGCCGATGTAGCGCACCTTGCCGGCTCGCACGCACGCATCGAGGGCCTCGAGCGTCTCCTCGAGGCTCGTCAGCGGATCGCGGCCGTGTATTTGATAAAGATCAATGTAATCAAGCTGCAGGCGCTTCAGGCTTGCGTC
The DNA here is from genome assembly GCA_036511555.1 of Steroidobacteraceae bacterium. Lineage (GTDB taxonomy): Bacteria > Pseudomonadota > Gammaproteobacteria > Steroidobacterales > Steroidobacteraceae > PALSA-1196. Next base: position 2,446 of record DATCBZ010000148.1, on the reverse strand, counting down.
GACCGAATGCAGGATGTGTGCGCGCGACAGGCCCGACTGATTGGCGCCCGGTCCCATGCGCCCCAGGACCTTGGTTGCAAGGACGATCGCATCGCGCGGCAACCCAAGATCCTTCAACGCCGCGCCGGTCATGGTCTCGGCCGTGCCGTTCGAATACACATCGGCGGTGTCGATGAAATTCACACCCTGATCGAAGGCGCTCTTGACGATCCCGGTCGCGGTTGCCTGGTCGGTATTGCCGATTGCCGCCCAGAAGCCTTCGCTACTGGTGCTAAATGTCATGGTCCCCAGGCAGATTTCGGAGACCACGAGGCCCGTGCCACCCAGCTTTTTCATGCGCATACAGAAGATTCCTCAACCTTGATGAATACAATCAATGCGCGGCGGACCAGGGCGTGCCGCGTAAATCTCGAGCGCCCGGCGCGCGCTCACGTACCTTACACGCTGGCGCGCGTCTTAAGGATGAACAACAAATGATCGAGTTACTGACGGCGGGCACGCCCAATGGTTTCAAGGTGTCGATCGCCCTTGAGGAGATGGCGCTGCCCTACACGTATCGGCACATCCATCTTCCCGAGGGTGAACAGAAGCAGGACTGGTACCTGAAGCTGAATCCGAACGGGCGCATCCCGACCATCATCGACCACGATATGAACGACTTCGTCGTGTTTGAGTCCGGCGCAATTCTTGTCTACCTTGCCGAGAAGACCGGCATGCTCCTGCCGCAGGACGTACCCGGGCGTTCGCAGGTCATGCAGTGGCTCATGTTTCAGATGGGCGGGGTCGGCCCCATGATGGGTCAGGCAAACGTGTTTTTTCGTTACGCGCCGGAGAAGATCCCCTACGCGATTGAGCGCTACCAGCGCGAGGTGCGCAGGCTCTTCGAAGTACTTGATCGGCGGCTCGCCGACCATACATATCTGGCCGGTGACTATTCGATTGCCGATATCGCCAACTGGAGCTGGGTGCAGGGTCATGAGTGGTCGGGCGTGAGCCTTGACGGTCTTGATCACCTTAAGCGCTGGCACGATCGCATTGCCGCGCGTGCGGCGGTGGTTCGCGGCAAAGCAGTGCCGCCGCCGGTTGCGCAGGGCGACAGCCAGATACGCATCGAAGGCGCACGCAAGTTACTGATCTAGTGATTGCTGTGGCGTAACACTCTAGCTTGAGCTGTTCGCGATCTGGGGTGTGACGCACATGACTCACTTCGCCGCCCGGGCGCGGCACTTGAGTTTCTTCGCGCGGACGTTCGCGGTACATTCCCCGCCCGGGAAACCGCAGCCAGTTGATTCTTTGGAGGCCTGTTCGAATATGAAGACCAAAGCAGCCATCGCCTATGCGGCCGGTAAGCCCCTCGAAATCGTAACCCTTGATCTTGCCGGTCCAAAGGACGGCGAGGTTCTGGTTGAAATCAAGGCAAGCGGCGTTTGCCATACGGATGAATTTACCCGTTCGGGATCAGATCCCGAGGGCTTGTTTCCGGTGATCCTCGGCCACGAAGGCGCCGGAGTCGTCGTCGACGTCGGTCGCAACGTCACGACCCTCAAGAAGGGCGACCATGTGATTCCGCTCTACACGCCCGAATGCCGGCAGTGCAAATCCTGTACGTCGCACAAGACGAACCTGTGTACCGCCATTCGCGCCACCCAAGGCAAGGGCGTCATGCCCGATGGCACCAGCCGCTTCTCGCTCGACGGCAAGATGGTGCACCACTACATGGGCTGCTCAACGTTTTCCAACTACACCGTGCTGCCGGAGATTGCGCTTGCCAAGATCCGCGAGGACGCCCCGTTTGAGAAGGTCTGTTACATCGGCTGCGGGGTTACGACCGGCGTCGGCGTGGTTCTGAAGACTGCGAAGGTCGAAGCCGGGGCCAACGTCGTGGTATTTGGCCTGGGCGGTATCGGATTGAATGTGATTCAGGGCGCGCATATGGTTGGCGCGAACAAGATCATTGGTGTCGACATCAACGCGAAAAGAAAGGCGCTCGCGCACAAGTTCGGCATGACGCACTTCGTCAATCCCAAGGAAGTTGCTGGTGACCTCGTCGCGCACTTGGTTGCACTCACCGACGGTGGGGCCGATTACAGCTTCGAGTGCGTGGGTAATGTCGACCTCATGCGTCAGGCGCTCGAGTGCACGCATCGTGGCTGGGGCGTATCTGTGATTGTTGGCGTCGCCGGCGCCGGCAAGGAAATCAGCACCCGGCCTTTCCAGCTCGTCACCGGGCGCGTCTGGAAAGGCACGGCATTCGGCGGTGTCCGTGGCCGTACCGAGGTGCCGGGCATTGTCGACTGGTACATGGACAAGAAGATCAATATCGACGACCTCATCACCCATGTGATGCCGATCGAGAAGATCAACGACGCTTTCGAGCTCATGCACAGCGGTGAATCGATCCGCAGCGTCGTGACGTTTTAACGGATCATTTGGGGCAAGGCGCGCG
>DATCBZ010000147.1:0-17772 GCA_036511555.1 Steroidobacteraceae bacterium | reverse complement strand
ATCTGGGGACCAGTAGATCCATGCACGAATAGACTAGAACGCATTGTAGAGGTTCCGCCGGCTGGCGGATGACCCGATGCGTATAGAGCGAGTTATGTCCGCTGCGCGGGCTTTTCAAGGGCCCGCGACCGCGCAACTGCCGCCATGCCGGCGCCAAGGACCGCCAGGAGCACGACCGGCCAGTTGCCGACATGCGCATACGGTGGCAGCCCCACACGCGCGGTAATCGACGAAACGAGCGCGTAGGGCTTGAATTCGGGAGCTCGTGCGATGACCTCACCACGCGGCCCGATGACGCCCGATATGCCGTCGTTGGCGGCCCGCACCATGAAGCGCTCGGCCTCGATGGCACGCATGCGGGCGATCTGAAAATGCTGGTGGCGAGCCGTGGAGTGGCCGAACCAGGCGTCATTGGTGACATTGACGAGCGCGTCCGCCTGGCGCAGGACCTGAAGCTGGGAGCTGCCATAAGCGTCCTCGTAGCAGATGGTCGCAGCAAGCTTCAAGCCCGCTGCAGACAGTGGCGGCTGGTTTATCGCGCCGCGCGTGAAATCCTCATAGGGCAAATTGGCAAGCCGCAGCCAGGCACGCACAAAACCAGGCACCGGAAAGAACTCCGCAAACGGCACCAGGTGGCTCTTGTCATACCACTGCAAGTCCTTCTCGCCCAACGCCAGCACCGAGTTGTAATAGTGCTCGCCATCCTCGGATTCGCGCACCACGCCCATGATGAGCGCCGAACCGTGCGCGCTGGTCATGCTGAATATGCTCTCCAGATACGCAACAAGATTATTGGCAAGGTCAGGCGGTGCCGACTCGGGCCAGACGATGAGCGGCGTCCCCAACACCGTCGCAGTCAAATCCCGGTACAGCCGCAAGGTCGTGTCGCGGTTGGCATCCAGCCATTTTTGATCCTGCGGAATCGCTCCTTGAATGATTGCGACCTTGACGGGCGCACCCACCGGGTGCGTCCACTCGATACGCCCGAGGATGAGCGCCACCAGCCACGGCGCGATGAGCACGGCAGCTGCTTTGATTCGAGCGCGGCGCGGCCCTTGCAGGAGTGTCACGAGCGCACCGGCGCTGAGGAGGCAGACAGCGCTGATGCCGTACACGCCGGTGACGGGCGCGAAGCTTGCAAGCCAAGTGTCGGTTTGCGAATAGCCCAGCGACAGCCAGGAGAAGCCGGTCAGAAACCAGCCGCGCCACCACTCAATGAGGAGCCATGCGGCGGGTACACCGATGAGCGAGCGCAGCATCCCGCGTGCCGGCAGGAAGCGCGCAACGCACCAGCCAAGGAGTGCCTGATAGGCGCCCATGATGGCAACCAACGCCAGCATCAGAGCAAACGCGATCCAAATGGGCGCGGCACCGAAGGTATGCAGGCTTGTGTAGAGCCAATAGGTGCCCGCGGCAAAAGTGCCGGCGCTGAACCAAAACCCCAAGCGTGCGGCGCGCCGCGGACTTGTGCCCTGCCACAATCCCATCAGCACCGCGGGACACACGATCGCAAGCGGCCACCATTGCAGGGGCGCAAAGGCGCAGGCCATGAGTGCGCCGCTGCCAAGCGCGGCGAGCACCGCAAAACCGGGCACATAGGCGCGCCAGCGCGCAAGCGCGCTGCGCGGCGCGCCCCGGTCGGTCACGCCTGCCGTTCCTCGGCAGGCACGATGTCGTGCGGCGCGGTGACGCGCAGGGAATCGACGCGGCGCCGATCAGCGCGCGCCACACGGAATTCAAAACCGTCGATGTTGAGCGCCTCGCCGCGCCGCGGCAGCCTGCCCAACTGCTTCATCACGAGACCTGCGATCGTATCGAAGCCTTCCTCGGCAAAGGCGGTGCCGAAGTATTCATTGAACTCTTCCATGCGCGTGACACCGCGCACCGTGAAATGACGCGGGCCTTCCGGGCGGATGTTGTGATCGTCTTCGACGTCAAACTCATCGTCGATCTCGCCGACAATCTGCTCGATGACATCCTCGATCGTGACCAGACCGCCGACGCCGCCGTACTCATCGACGACGATCGCCATGTGATTTCGATTGCGGCGAAATTCCTTTAGGAGAACATTGACGCGCTTGGCCTCCGGCACAAACACCGCCGGGCGCATGTACTCGCGAATGTCAAAAGTCTGTGCGGCATCATTGACGAAGTGCCGCAGCAGATCCTTTGCCAGCAATATGCCGACGATGTCGTCGCGATCCGCGTCCATGACCGGAAAGCGCGAGTGGCCCGACTCAATCACGATCGGCAGAATGCGCGTCGGCGGATCATCGCGGCGCACCGAGACCATCTGAATGCGCGGCACCATGATGTCGCGTACCTGCAGATCGGTGACCGCGAGCACGCCTTCGAGCATTTCCAGCGCGTCCGCATCGACGAGCCCGCGCTCGGCGGTCTCGCGCAGGAGCGCGATGAGTTCGGCGCGATCTTGCGGCTCCCCTGAGAGGCTCTGCGTGATGCGCTTTAGCCAGCGCCCGGTGGTACTCGTATCCTTCGACATGGCGCTAGGCGTTCCGATAAGGATTGGCGAAGCCCAGATCCTTCAGCACCGCAATCTCGCGCCGCTCCATGCGGCGCGCGTCGGCCGCGCGTTCATGGTCATAGCCGATGAGATGCAACGCGCCGTGCACCACGAGGTGCGCCCAGTGCGCACGCAAGCTCTTGCCCTGCGCGCGCGCTTCGCAGCGCAGCACCCGCGCGCAGATCACAAGATCCCCGAGCGCGCGGCGGCTGCGCAGCGCGGGCAGCTTTTGTGCGGGAAACGACAGCACGTTGGTCGGCGCATCCCGGCCGCGAAACTTGCCGTTCAGTCTCCTGCTCTCGGCGGCGCCGACCACGCGCAGTGCAAGCTGCGCACCCTGCGCACGGCGCCCGAGCGCCGCTCCCGTCCACGCGCTAAGTTCGGCAAGCGGCGGCGACCAGGCGCGCACGCCGCGCGTCACCTCGATATGCGCCTTGCGCTTCACGGCGCCTCGCCGCGCGCTTCGTAGGCGCGCACGATGCGCTGCACGAGCGGGTGCCGCACCACATCCTGCGCATCAAAGAAGGTAAAGGCGACGCCCTCCACACCGCGCAGCACATCGACCACGTGACGCAGCCCTGATTGCCTGCCGGCAGGCAGGTCGGTCTGCGTGACATCGCCGGTGACGACGGCGCGCGAGCCAAAACCGATGCGCGTCAGAAACATCTTCATCTGCTCAATGGTCGTGTTCTGCGCCTCATCCAGAATGATGAACGAATCGTTCAATGAGCGGCCGCGCATGAATGCAAGCGGCGCCACCTCAATGACATTGCGCTCGATGAAGCGCGCTACGCGATCAAAGCCCATCATCTCGTAGAGCGCGTCGTACATCGGCCGCAGATACGGATCAATCTTCTGCGTCAAATCCCCGGGCAGAAACCCCAAGCGCTCCCCGGCTTCCACCGCCGGCCGCACCAGCACGATGCGGCGCACCCGGTCCGCCTGCAAAGCCTCGACCGCGCAGGACACGGCAAGGTAGGTCTTGCCGGTGCCGGCAGGTCCGATGCCGAAAGTCAGGTCGCTTGCGCGGATCTGCTGCAGGTAGTTGCGCTGGTGCGCGCCGCGGGCACGAATTGCTCCGCGCGGCAAACGGATGGTGAGCTCATCATCCGAGGCGCCCGCCGCCGGCGCTCCCAATTCCTGCTCGCGCAGCGCCAGGTGCACCCGCTCGGGCGTCACGGCCTCATCCGCGGTGCGCGCAAACAGCGCGCGCAATGTCTCCTCGGCGCTGCCGGCGCGTGCGCCGCTGATACGAAATGAATCGCCGCGGCGGCGGATCTCAACATTCAGGCGCTCCTCAAGCAGGCGCAGATTCTCATCGAGCGGGCCGCACAGATTTGCAAGCCGCGCGTTGTCGGCTGGCTCGAGCAGGAACTCCCGCGGCGGTACGGCAACTGCGGCAGCCACGATCTAACGGGCGTCCGCGGTCTTAAGACGGCCGCGCAGCGTGTGGCGCAGGGCGTCGGTGATGACCACATCAGTGAAGCGGTGCAGGAGCGCGCGCGGGCCTGCGAAGTTGACCCAGCGATTATTGGCGGTGCGCCCGCACAGTTCCTGCGCGTTCTTCTTCGCCGGCTGATCCACCAACACCCGCTGCACGCTACCCACCATGCTTTGACTGATCGCCTGCTCATGCAGATCAAGCTGTGCCTGCAGCCGCGCGAGCCGTTCGAGCTTGACCTGCGCTGCGACCTCATCCGGCAAAGTCGCCGCCGGCGTGCCGGGGCGGCGGCTGTAGATGAAGTTGTAGGACTGATCGAAGCCCACGTCACGAACCAGATCCAGCGTCGCCTGAAAATCCCGTTCGCTCTCGCCGGGAAAGCCAATGATGAAGTCCGACGATATCGTGACTTCCGGGCGCACGGCGCGCAGACGCCGCATCTTGTCCTTGTATTCCAGCGCGGTGTAGCCGCGCTTCATGAGCGCAAGGATCCGATCCGAGCCGCTCTGCACCGGCAGATGCAGATGGCTTGCAAGTTTGCCGACGCTTGCGTAGGCCTCGATGAGGCTCGCCGTGAATTCAACCGGATGGGAGGTCGTGAAACGGATGCGCTCGATCTCAGGCAACGCTGCGACGTGATGGATCAGCGTCGCAAGGTCCGCAACCGCGCCGCCCGCCGTGCGACCGGCATAAGCATTGACGTTCTGCCCGAGGAGCGTCACCTCTTTTACGCCCTGGTCGCAAAGTTTGCGAATCTCTGTCAGCACCGCGGCGAACGGCCGGTTCACTTCATCCCCGCGCGTGTACGGCACGATGCAGAAGCTGCAGTACTTGCTGCAGCCTTCCATGATCGAGACGAATGCTGTGGCGCCGGTTGCGCGCGGCGCCGGCAGATGATCGAATTTTTCGATCTCGGGAAAGCTCACATCAACCTGCGAGCGTCCGCTTGCGCGCAGCTTCGCAATCATGTCCGGCAGGCGGTGCAGGGTCTGGGGACCGAACACGAGATCGACAAACGGCGCACGCTCGGTGAGCGCCTCGCCTTCCTGGCTTGCGACGCAGCCGCCGACAGCTATCAGCACGCCGGGTCTTTGCAGTTTGAGCTCGCGCCATTTCCCGAGCAGCGAGAACACCTTCTCGGCGGCTTTCTCGCGCACCGAGCAGGTATTCATGATGAGCAGATCCGCCGCGGCCGGATCCTCGGTTGCGACAAAGCCCAAGCCTGCGCCGAGAACGTCCGCCATGCGCGCGGAGTCGTACTCGTTCATCTGGCAGCCGAATGTCTTAATGAAAACGCGGGCGGGCATGGATGGCTATATGCGCCCCGAATCCTAAAAGGGAATGTCGTCGTCGAAATCGCCGCCGCCGCGGCCAGCGGCGTCGACCGGTTCCGGGGCGCGCTCGCGGCCCTCCAAGGCCGCCGCGCCCTGGCTTGCGCCTGCGCTCGGGCCTGCACCCGGCGCGCCGCCACGGCCGCCCAGCATCAGCATCTCATTGCCGATGATCTCGGTCGAATAACGGTCATTGCCCTGTTTATCCTGCCATTTACGGGTGCGCAGGCGGCCTTCGATGTAGACCTGGGAGCCTTTCTTCAGGTACTCGGCGGCGACCTCCCCCAGGCGCCCGAACAGCGCCACGTGGTGCCACTCGGTGCGCTCCTGCTGCTCGCCCGACTGCTTATCCCGCCAATTCTCGCTGGTTGCCACACGCAGGTTCGCAACGGTCATGCCCGAGGGCATGGCCCGCGTCTCGGGGTCCGCGCCCAGATTGCCGATCAGAATGACCTTATTAAGTCCCCTCGCCATAGCCGTCCCCGCCCCCATCGAATTTGCGTGATTCCAACCCCATTGTAGTCGCTCCGGGCCGGCGCGCGCGAACCGGTAAAAAAGGGCGCGAACGTCGAGTTTTGAGGCGCTCTTGCGGCTCGGCGTAAACTGACTGGTTACCTCCCGTTCAGGCTCCAAGCGGTGAATCGGCTATGCAGTACATTCGCGTCCGCGGCGCGCGCACGCACAACCTGAAGAACATCGACGTCGATCTGCCCCGCAACCGCTTGATCGTGTTGACGGGATTGTCCGGCTCCGGCAAGTCCTCGCTCGCCTTCGATACCTTGTACGCCGAGGGCCAGCGGCGCTATGTCGAATCGCTGTCGGCGTATGCGCGCCAGTTTCTGTCGATGATGGAGAAGCCCGACGTCGATCGGATCGACGGCCTCTCTCCGGCGATCGCCATCGAGCAGAAGGCGACCTCGCACAACCCGCGCTCAACGGTTGGGACGGTGACCGAGATCTACGACTACCTGCGCCTCTTGTTTGCACGCGCTGGCATCCCGCGCTGCCCGGATCACGGCATCGACCTTTCCGCCCAGACGGTCAGCCAAATGGTCGATCAGGTGCTGAAGCTTCCCGAGGGCACGGCGGCGGTGCTGCTCGCCCCGCTCGTGAGCGACAGAAAAGGCGAGCACGCCGCCGAGATCGAGAAACTTGCCGCACAAGGATTCGTGCGCGTGCGCATCGATGGCCGCATTTACGAAATCGACGCCGTACCCAAACTTGATGCAAAGAAAAAGCATACGGTGGATGCGGTAGTCGACCGCTTTCGCATCAAGCGCGACGCCGGCCAGCGGCTCGCCGAATCCTTCGAGACCGCGCTGCGACTTGCCGACGGCGTCGCCAAGGTGGCATTCCCCGATGAGCCCGCGCGCGCCGAGCTCGTGTTCTCAAGCCACCATGCCTGCCCCGTGTGCGGCTACAGCGTGCCGCCGCTTGAGCCCAAACTGTTCTCATTCAATAATCCATCCGGCGCCTGCCCGGCCTGCGATGGTTTGGGCTGCAAGGAGTTCTTCGATCGCGAGCGCGTGGTGGGTCATCCGCACCTGTCGCTCGCCGGCGGCGCGATCCGCGGCTGGGACCGAAGGAACGCCTATTATTTCCAGCTCATCCAGTCGCTTGCCAAAGCCTACAAATTTGACATCGAGACGCCCTGGCAAGACCTGCCGGCGAAGATCCAGGACGTGCTCTTAAATGGCAGCGGCGATCAGGTCGTCGAGTTTCGCTATGCCGAAGGCGCAGGCCGCGCGCACCAGAAGCGCCACCGCTTTGAGGGCATCTTGCCGAACCTCGAGCGGCGTTATCAGGAAACCGCCTCGCCGACGGTGCGCGAGGAGCTGTCGAAGTATCTGGGGATGCGCACCTGCCCGGAGTGTGGCGGCGCGCGCCTGAATCGAGCGGCGCGCTTCGTATTTGTCGGCGCGGAGACGCTGCCGGCCGTCGCAGCGCTCACCATCGGCCGGGCGCTGCAGTTCTTCCGTTCTTTGACACTGCCAGGCTGGCGCGGCGAAGTTGCCAACAAAATCGTGCAGGACGTGATCGAGCGGTTACGCTTTCTGGTCGATGTGGGGCTTGATTATTTGACGCTCGACCGGCGCGCGCAGTCGCTCTCGGGTGGCGAAGCACAGCGCATCCGGCTTGCAAGCCAGGTGGGCTCGGGACTGACCGGCGTCATGTACATTCTGGATGAGCCCTCCATCGGGCTGCATCAGCGCGACAACCGCCGTCTGCTTGCCACCCTGCAGGCGCTGCGTGACCTCGGTAATACGCTGATCGTGGTCGAGCATGATGCCGAGGCGATCCTGTCGGCCGATCACGTCGTCGATCTGGGACCGGGCGCGGGCGTCAACGGTGGCCATGTGGTGGCCGAGGGCACGCCGTCAGACATTGAAAAGGCGGCTGCATCCCTGACCGGTCAGTATTTGAGTGGTCAATTGACGATCCCGATCGGGCCGCGCACGGCGCGCACGCCCGGCCGCGAAATCCGCATCCACGACGCCAGCGGCAATAATCTGAAGCACCTGACGGTGGATATTCCACTCGGGCTTTTCACCTGCGTCACGGGCGTATCCGGTTCGGGCAAGTCGACGCTCATCGTCGATACGCTGTTGCCCTACGCCACTTCGCGCCTGCACGGCGGCCTGCGCACCTCCGCCTGCTGCGAGCGTATCGAGGGCCTGGATGGCATCGACCGGGTGATCGACATCAATCAGAGTCCGATTGGCCGTACGCCGCGCTCCAATCCTGCGACCTACACCGGCTTGCTTGCGCCGCTGCGCGAGATCTTTGCCGCCGTTCCCGAGGCGCGCGCCCGCGGCTACGGCAGCGGCCGCTTCAGCTTCAACGTCAAAGGCGGGCGCTGCGAGGCCTGCCAGGGTGACGGGGTGATCAAAGTCGAGATGCACTTCCTCGCCGACATCTACGTGCCCTGCGATGTCTGCCGCGGGCAGCGCTACAACCGCGAGACGCTCGAGATCCATTACCGCGGCAAGAACATCCGCGAAGTTCTGGAGATGACCGTCGAGGATGCCCTGCGTTTCTTTCAGAGCATCCCGGCCGTTGCAAGCAAGCTGCAAACGCTCGTCGATGTGGGCCTTTCGTATCTTAAGCTCGGGCAGAATGCGACCACCTTGTCCGGCGGCGAGGCGCAGCGCGTAAAACTCGCGCGTGAGCTTGCCAAGCGCGCCACGGGCCGCACCCTGTACATTCTCGATGAGCCCACGACCGGGCTACACTTCCACGACGTTGCGCAGCTCCTGCAGGTGCTGCAGCGGCTGCGCGATGAGGGCAACACCATCGTCGTCATTGAGCACAACCTCGATGTCATCAAGACCGCTGACTGGATCATTGATCTTGGGCCCGAGGGCGGGGACGGCGGCGGACAGATCGTCGCGGTGGGCCCCCCGGAGAGCGTCGCGCGCCACCCGGGTTCTTACACGGGTGAGTACTTAAAGCCGCTTCTGAAACGGCCCAGCCCAAGGCAAGGGGCAGTCGCATTATGACAAGTTAGACCGGCGACACGCTTTCATGACAGTCAGATTGCAAATGCGAACGGTTCTCAATCATACTTCTGGGCATGGACGCCATCGTCGCCCCAGGCGGCAAAACTCTCGCTCCCGGATCCTTCAGCCTCGCCGCGTTACCGATCGGCGCGATCGGCGTGGTGATGAGCGTCGGCGCACGCGAGAAGACGGCGCTCGAACGGCGTCTGATTGAGCTCGGCTTCGTCAGCGGCGAGCGCATCGAAATTCTGACCGAGGCACGGCCGGGCCGCGACCCGTTCGTCGTACGGATCGGCACCACGACCTTTGCTCTCAGGCGCGCCGAAGTTGAGACCGTCTGGGTTGAGCTTTCGCAGAGCGCGACGACGTGAACGCTCCGGCCGTCGCGAGGGGCCCGAGCCTCTCGTTGATCGGTGTGCCGAACTGCGGCAAAACGGCCCTCTTCAACCGCCTCACTGGCAGCCGTCAGAAGGTTGCAAACTACCCGGGCGTTACCGTCGAGAGAAAGGAAGGGCGCTTTACCGGTCCGCACTCCGGACGCCTCTACCGCGTACTCGATCTGCCCGGCGCCTACAGCCTTGAGGCCACGAGCCTCGATGAGGCAATCGCGCGCGATGTGGTGCTCGGCCGCCACGCAAGCGAACCACAGCCTGACCTTCTCGTCTGCGTGGTGGATGCGACCAACCTGCGCTTGAACTTAAGACTGGTACTGGATCTGAAGCGTTTGAACCGCCCGCTCATCGTCGCACTCAACATGAGCGATCTTGCAAAGCAGCGCGGCTTTCATCTTGACCGCGCCGCTTTGGAGCGTGCGGTCGGCGTGCCGGTTATTGAGACCGTCGCGATCCGCACCGGTGGTGAGCGCGCGCTCATTGACGCCATCGATCGCTGCGATTTCGCCCCGCCGCTTGCCCAGTCGGTCGCGCCGTTGCCGGGTTTGAGCGATGTTGAAGCCACGCAGCGCGAAGTGCGGCGCATCCTCTGTGAAATCGACTATCGCGTGCCCAGACGCCTGCAGTGGCTTGCGCGTCTGGATGGCGTCGTGCTGCACCCGATTGCAGGACCGCTGTTACTTGCCGTGGTGCTGTTTCTCATGTTCCAGGCGGTGTTCAGCTGGGCAGTCGTGCCGATGGCGGCGATCGCCGCCGGCGTTGCCGCAGCCGGCCAATATTTGGCGCAGGCGCTGCCGGCGGGTCCGCTGCACAGTCTGCTCTTGGACGGCGTCGTCGCCGGCATCGGCAGCGTGCTCGTGTTCTTGCCGCAGATTCTCATCCTGTTCTTTTTCATTCTGGCGCTCGAGGATTCAGGCTACCTGCCGCGTGCCGCTTTTCTCCTGGATCGCATCATGGGCAAGGTCGGCCTGTCGGGGCGCGCCTTCATTCCGCTCCTGTCGAGCTTTGCGTGCGCGATTCCCGGCATCATGGCCGCGCGCACCATTCCCTCACCGCGCGATCGCCTCGCCACCATTATGATCGCGCCGCTCATGACCTGTTCGGCGCGTCTGCCGGTTTATGCGCTGCTCATCAGCGCCTTCATTCCGCGCCGTGCGGTTGGCATCTTCAATCTGCAGGGGCTCGTGCTGTTTGCGCTTTATGGCGCGGGCGTGCTCGCCGCCATGGCCGTCGCCCTGGTACTCAAATACACCATGATGCGCGGCCAGTATCGGCCGCTATTGCTTGAGTTGCCGGAGTACAAATGGCCGAACCTGCGCAATCTCGTGCTCGGCCTGTGGGAGCGCACGCGCATATTTTTGGGCCGTGTCGGCACGATCATTCTGACGCTCATGATCGTGCTGTGGTTTCTGGCAAGCTTCCCGGCGCCGCCGCCCGGAGCGACGGGGCCTGCGATCCACTACAGCTTTGCCGGCATGCTGGGACACGGCCTCGAATACATCTTTGCGCCGATCGGCTTTAACTGGCAGATCTCCATGGCGCTGGTCCCGGGCCTTGCCGCACGCGAGGTGGCGGTCAGCGCACTCGGCACCGTGTACGCGATGTCGGCGGCGCGCGGCACCGATGTGGCCGGAGCTCTGATGCCCGTCATCGCCTCGACCTGGAGTGTCGCAACCGGCCTTTCGCTGTTGGCCTGGTATGTATTTGCGCCGCAGTGCCTGTCGACGCTTGCGGTGGTGAAACGCGAAACCAATTCCTGGCGCTACCCGCTCATCATGGCGGGGTATCTGTTTGCGCTTGCGTATGCGGGCGCCTTTGCGACCTATCGGGTCGCGCTCTTCTTTGGCGGTGGCTGAGATGCAGGCCCTGCAAAACGCGATCGTGTTTGTACTGGTGGCGGCGAGCGTGCTCTTGAGTCTGTGGTGGCTGACGCCAGCGCGCCGGCGGCTGTGGATTTTCGACCGGCTCGTCAGTGCCGATGCCACGCGCGGCCCTCTGGTCGCGCTGCGCCGCACGCTGCTTGCGAAAGCGGCGCTCGGCGGCTGCGGGGCGTGCAAGGCCAACCCTAGCGCTGGCGCGCCACGCTCTGAAAAAACTGGCGGACTTCGCCGTTGACGATGCGTTCCTGATAGTCGCCGCGCGTGTAGGCTGCGACTACGCGCCTCCAGAAATTGACGGCGGCCGGATTTCTTAAGTACTCGTTGATTTCCCAGCGCCCGGCAAAGCGGTTGAAGATGATCTGCACCGCGCTCTGGCCGATGCCGCGGCGCCGCTCGCCGCGGGCGACGAAGAATTCTGCCATGCGGTAGTCCACTCCGGCGCGCCCGGCAAGCTGCGCCACGCGCGCCACCATCGCAAAGCCGACCGCGACTGCGGATTTCACGATGAGCAGCGGATAGGAGCCGGAGTCGGCGAACCAGCGCGAGATCTGGTCGGGCTCGCGGTGCCCGACTTCCGGAAGGATCGGAAAGATTCCGGTGTTAAGCGGCGCCAAATCGTCGAGATAGTCGCGGTAGACATTCTCGATCCAGAGCCGATCGCTCTGCGATCCGCGCGCGTCGCGTACGCTGACTGTCACGTCTCACGCATCCGTATAAAACCAAACGGCCCGGACAGGGTTTTTATTACCTGGCCGGGCCGTCACTTAAGCCCTCGAAGGCTTATGAAGTAGTTCTTTCGAATTACTTCGGCTTGTCGGCAGGCGGCGTCGAATCAGCTGGCGGCGTCGCCGGCGGGGTCGCAGCAGCGGCAGCGTCCTGAGCCTGGCCAGCAGCGGCATTGGCAGCGTCAGCGGCGTTGGTGGCCGAATTGGCGGAGGCGGCGGCGGAATCCGCAGCGGCACCGGCAGCCGGCGTGGCTTCGGTGGTGGCCGGCGCAGGTTCAGTGCTGGCAGCTTCCTGCTTCGCGCAGGCAGTCAGCATCAGCGCAGCAATAAGAGCGCTAAGAGCAAGTTTGGTGTTCATCGATCAATACCCCGAGAGAAGCAAGAGTGGTTGTGTAGCCCAGATAGAATTGTCCGGCGATTCGCTATTCGCGTCCCGCGGCGCGGAATTCTATAGAGTTAAGTTGCGATTTGAAATATGTGTCGGCTTGCGCAGACATAATGAGAGCCGCAGGGCTGCGAACACCGCGAAGAAGTCCGAAGTCGCGCGCCGCACGCTGCCGCTCTCACAGGACGCATGGTGCATTGCCGCATTGCGCTGGGCCGCGGCACAACACCGCCGCGGCACAACACCGCCGCGGCGCTAGAATGACGCCACTGCCGCTCAAGGGATGCACCGTGCCCGATAATTCGACCGAAATTGCCGTGCTCTTTGCCAGCCACACGCAAACGATGCAAGAGAGAAGCTCGCAGGCATTGAATGCAACGGGCTTCGAGGCGCTCCTGGTGCACGCAGGCTGCGCACCGGGCGTGTTCGCCGATGATCAGCACTATGCGTTTCGGGTCAACGCCACATTCAAGTCATTCGTGCCGCTCACCGACGTGCCCGACTGCTGGCTGTACGTCAAACCCGGCGCGCGGCCGACACTGCTCTTCAGCTCCCCGGTCGACTTCTGGTACAAGTCCCAACCGCTGCCGGAGAGTTACTGGACGCGCCATTTCGATATTCGCCCGGTGGCCGACCGCACCGGCGCGCGCGCCCTCTTGCCGGCGGATTTGAGCCGCACTGCATTTGCGGGCGAGCCTGACGCTGCGATTCAGTCCTGGGGACTGGGCGCCATCAACCCGCCCGAGCTTGTTGCAGCACTTGATTATGCACGCGCGGTGAAGACTCCTTACGAGCTTGCCTGCCTGCGTGTCGCCAATCACCTGGGCGCGCGCGGCCACATCGCAGCATCGCGTGCCTTTGCCGCCGGCGCCAGCGAATTTGAGGTGCAGCTTGCCTATCTTGCCGCCTGCGGTCAGCGCGAGCAGGAATTGCCGTACGGCAATATCATCGCCTTCAACGAGGGCGGCGCGGTGCTGCATTATCAGTTTCTCGAGCGCGCGAAGCCTGCGCAGCGCCACTCGCTCCTGATCGATGCGGGGGCCGAATTTGCCGGCTACGCAAGCGACATCACGCGCACCTATTCGTACCGCGACGCCGAATTTGCGGCCCTCATCGGCCACATGGATGAGATGCAGCAGTCCTTGTGCCAGGGCGTGCGCGCCGGCACTGACTGGCGCGATATCCACTTATCGGCGCACCATCTGACGGCGGAACTTCTCTACGAGGCCGGCATCATCTCGTGCGATGCGGACGAAGCGGTCGAGACCGGTCTATCGAGCGTGTTTCTGCCACATGGCATCGGCCATCTTCTGGGCCTGCAGGTGCACGACGTCGGCGGCTGGATGCGCACCAAAGAGGGTGGTGAGATTCCGCGCCCCGAGGGCCATCCGTATCTGCGCCTGACGCGCGTATTGGAGCCGGGTTTCGTCGTGACGATGGAGCCGGGGATTTACTTCAACGCGCAGCTCTTGGAGGCGGCGCGCGCGGATTCGCGCGGGCAGAACATCAACTGGGAGCGAGTGCAACAGTTTCGTCCCTACGGCGGCATCCGCGTTGAGGATGACCTGGCCGTCACGGCCGCCGGCTGCGAGAACCTGACGCGCGCTGCGTTCAGCGCTTTGCGAGCTGGTCGCGAATCTCCTGCAGGAGCTCCTCAATCCGCGTCGGCGGAGCGGCAACCGCCGCAGGAACCGGCCGCTTTAAACGGTTGATGGCTTTGATCACCATGAACAGCGCGAGCGCAATGATCAGGAACTCAAACACCGTCTGAGTGAACATGCCGTAGCGAAACAGCACCGGCTCGCCCTTTGGATTGGTGCCGATGCGCATCGCAAGATCCTTGAAATCAACGCCGCCGATCGCAAGTCCGATGGGCGGCATGATGATGTCGGCCACGAGCGAGTTCACGATCTTGCCGAACGCGCCGCCAATGACGACGCCGATGGCAAGGTCAACGACACTGCCCTTCATCGCGAACTCTTTGAATTCGGAGGCAAGTCCCATGTGGCTCTCCCTTCAGTAAAACCGCGGCCAGCGCGCTCTTAGGCGGCGGCCTTCTTCTTGCGTTTCGGTGCAGCGACGGCAGCGGCTTCGGCCTTCTTCTTGGCGCTCGGACGCTTCGCTTTCTTGGCCTGCTTCGCCTGCTTGCCCTGCTCATCGGCAGCCGCTTCGACGGCAACGGGCGCATCCACGAGCTGCATGAGCGCCATCGGCGCCGAATCCCCGGGCCGCGGCTGCATCCTCAGGATACGCGTGTAGCCGCCCGGGCGGGCGCGAAAGCGCGGCCCCAGCTCATCAAACAGCTTCGCAACCATCGTCGCATCGCGCAGCCGCGCGAACGCCAGCCGCCGGTGTGTGTCGCTGTCGCTCTTGCCGAGCGTAATCAACGGCTCGACCACGCGCCGCAGCTCCTTTGCCTTGGGCAAAGTCGTGCGGATCGTCTCGTGCCGCAGCAGCGAGACGCTCATATTGCGCAGCATGGCATGTCGGTGCGGGCTGTTGCGCGACAGCTGGCGCCCGCTCAATTGATGACGCATGGACTACATCACTTCGCGTTCTTCATCGTGCTTCAGACCCGCCGGCGGCCAGCCCTCCAGCCGCATGCCGAGCATGAGGCCATGGCTTTGCAGGACCTCTTTGATCTCGGTAAGCGACTTCTTGCCCAGGTTCGGCGTGCGCAGGAGCTCCACTTCGGTCCGCTGTACGAGATCGCCGATGTAGTGGATATTCTCCGCCTTCAAACAATTGGCGCTGCGTACGGTGAGTTCGAGCTCATCGACCGGGCGCAACAGGATTGGATCGAACTGCATCTCCGATACCTTGGTCGCGGCTTCCTCCTCGCCCTGCAGATCAACGAACACTGACAGCTGATCCTTCAAGATGCTGCCGGCGCGGCGGATTGCCTCCTCCGCGTCGATGGTGCCGTTGGTCTCGATGTCGATGACGAGCTTGTCAAGGTCAGTGCGCTGTTCCACGCGCGCCGCGTCCACCGAGTAGGTCACGCGCCGCACCGGGGAGAACGAGGCATCAAGCTGCAGGCGGCCGATGGCACGGGTCTGCTCCTCGAAGGCTGCACGCTGTGTTGCGGGCCGGTAGCCGCGACCGCGTTCGACGCGCAAGGTCATGTTGAGCTCGCCCGCCTTGGTGAGGTTCGCAATCACGAGTTCGGGGTTCACGACATCGATGTCATGGTCGGTCTGAATGTCGCCGGCGGTGACTGGGCCGGGGCCTTTCTTGTGCAGGCGCAGTTCCGCGTTGTCGCGGGTGTGCATGCGCAGCGCCACGGACTTGAGGTTCAGGAGAATGTCGACCACATCTTCCTGCACGCCCTCGATGCTGGTGTACTCGTGCAGCACGCCGTCGATTTCGACCTCGGTGATGGCACTGCCGGGCATGGAGGAGAGGAGCACGCGACGCAGCGCATTGCCCAGCGTATGACCAAAGCCCCGCTCGAAGGGCTCAATGACGACCCGTGCCTGACGCGGTGCAAGCGGCTGCACCTTCACCACGCGCGGCTTTAAGAATTCAGCGACAAAAGGCTGCTGCATAGGAAACACCTTCCGGCCTGCGGTGCCGGTCTAACAGACAATGACTACTTCGAGTAAAGCTCGACCACCAGGTTCTCGTTGATGTCCGGCAGCACATCCTCGCGCGCCGGTACGGCCTTGAAGACACCGCGCATGTCCTTGTCGTTCACTTCCACCCACTCGGGGAAGCCGACCTGCTGGGCGACGGTGAGCGCGCCCTGGATGCGCAGCTGCTTCTTCGACTTCTCGCGAATCTGCACCACGTCCCCCGCCTTGCACTGGTAGGAGGCGATGGAGACGACCTGCTCGTTGACTGAGAGGGCCTTGTGGCTGACGAGCTGGCGGGCTTCCGCGCGCGTCGCCGCAAAACCCATGCGGTACACCACGTTATCTAGGCGGCATTCCAGCAATTTCAAGAGGTTCTCGCCCGTGGCGCCGGCGCGGCGGGCCGCTTCCTCATAATAATTGCTGAACTGACGCTCGAGCACGCCGTACATACGGCGCAGCTTCTGCTTCTCGCGCAGCTGCAGGCCGTAGTCCGACAGGCGCGTGCGGCGCTCGCCCTTGACGCCGCCGGGTGGCACCGTGAACTTGCACTTGCTCTCGATCGGCTTGACGCCGCTCTTCAGGAATAAATCGGTGCCCTCGCGACGCGCGAGCTTGCACTTGGGGCCTACGTAACGAGCCATATTCTTACCTTACTCCTTCTAGACCCGGCGCTTCTTCGGCGGGCGGCAACCGTTGTGCGGGATCGGTGTCACATCGGCGATGCTGGTGACCTTCAAACCGCAGGTGTTGAGCGCGCGCACCGCGGACTCGCGCCCCGGGCCTGGCCCGCCGACGCGTACTTCGACGTTCTTGACGCCATGCTCCTGCGCTGCGGTACCGGCCTTTTCGGCCGCAACCTGGGCTGCGAACGGCGTGCTCTTCCTCGAGCCGCGGAAACCGCAGCCACCCGAGGTCGCCCAGGAGAGCGTGTTGCCCTGCCGATCGGTGATCGTAATGATCGTGTTGTTGAAGGAGGCATGCACGTGCGCGATCGCATCGAGCACGTTCTTGCGCGCCTTCTTCGGTTTCTTGGCCGCGGCTGCGGCCGCGCCTGATTGCTGGGGTTTCTGCTCAGCCATGTGTTATTGCCTCAAACCTTGCCCGGCGGTGCGTTCAACTTCACCGCCTGCTTGCGCGGACCCTTCCTCGTGCGTGCGTTGGTGCGGGTGCGCTGGCCGCGCACCGGCAAGCCGCGCCGATGACGGATGCCGCGGTGCGAGCCCAGATCCATCAAGCGTTTGATGTTCATGGAGACTTCACGCCGCAGGTCGCCTTCGACCGCAAATTTTGCGATCTGCGAGCGCAGCGCATTGACCTCAATCTCGGTGAGATCCTTCACCTTGGTGCGCGGATCAACTCCTGCACCCTCGCAGGCCATGCGCGCCCGCGCAGGTCCCACGCCGTATATCTGCGTGAGCCCCACCCAGACATGCTTGTTCATCGGAATATTGATACCGGCTATGCGTGCCATTTTACTACCCCTGCCGCTGCTTGTGGCGCGGCTCCGTGCAGATCACATAGACCACGCGCTTGCGACGCACGATCTTGCAGTTCTTGCAGATCTTTTTGACCGACGGTCGTACTTTCATAGAGTTCTCATGGGTCCTGGGCCCAGATGCTTCACGTGCCTTGTCCGCCGCGGCCGTAGCCGAGCAGATTCGCCTTCTTCAGAAGTCCTGGATACTGATGCGACATCATGTGCGCCTGCAGCTGCGACATGAAATCCATCACTACCACCACGACGATGAGGAGCGAGGTACCGCCGAACTGAAACGGCACACCCTGCGATGAAATCAGAAACTCCGGCAGTACGCACACTGCCATCACGTACAGCGCGCCCCACAACGTCAAGCGCGTCAGCACCCGGTCGATGTAGTCGGCGGTCTGCGCGCCGGGGCGGATACCGGGAATGAAGGCGCCTGACTTCTTCAGGTTCTCGGCCGTGTCGCGCGAGTTGAAAACCAGTGCCGTGTAGAAGAAGCAGAAGAACACGATGAGGATTGCATAGAACAGCAAATG
>DATCBZ010000146.1:0-11009 GCA_036511555.1 Steroidobacteraceae bacterium | reverse complement strand
GTGCCGGTCGAAATATTGAAGCTGCCCGAGGCATCCCCGCCAGTGCCGACGATATCGATAGCGCGCAGCCCGGGCGCGATTTCCGGCCGGCGCGCAAGACTGCGCATGGCGCGCGCAAAACCGCGGACTTCATTGGCGATGACGCCTTTGCTGCGCAGCGCGGCAAGTACGGCGCCGGCGAACGCCGGCGCGGTATCAGGACTCGTCAAATGAAGGAGCAGTGCCTCCGCCTCGGCTTCCAGTAGATCGCGCCGCTCGAGCAAACGCTCGAGAAGTTCACGCGGAGGCGGCATGCAACACTCCAGGAGAGGTCGCGGCGCGATGCTCGCCCACGCCCAATTCAAGAAAGTTACGCAGCAATTGCGGACCGTGCGGAGTCAAAATGCTTTCCGGATGAAACTGCACTCCTTCGATGAGCAGACGACGGTGCCGCACTGCCATGATTTCGCCCTCGGCGGTGCGTGCGTTCACTTCAAGCTCTTCGGGCATTTTGTCCGCCGCGGCGATGAGCGAATGATAACGCCCCACTTCGCACGGCTGTGGTAGCCCGGAGAACAGCGTGCGGCCGTCGTGCTCGATGAAGGAGGTCTTACCGTGCATGAGACGTCCTGCACGCACGACCTTACCGCCGAACACCTCTACGATCGACTGATGGCCAAGACACACCCCCAATATCGGTACTTGGCCTGCAAACGCACGGATCATCTGCATTGATACGCCCGCATCGTACGGGGTGCCAGGGCCCGGCGATATGCAAAGGTGCGTCGGGGCAAGAAGCTGCGCCTGGCTCACGCTGATTGCATCGTTGCGATGCACATGCACGTCGGCCCCGAGCACGAGAAACGCCTGCACCAGGTTGTAGGTGAATGAATCATAATTGTCTATCAGCAGTAGCTTTGGCATTACAGGCCCCCTTGCGCAAGCTCAAGCGCACGCACCAAAGCGTAGCTCTTGGCGAGTACTTCATCGTGCTCGCTTGCAGCATTGCTGTCGGCGACGATGCCGGCGCCGGCCTGATAGCTGTATTCGTCGCCTTGAAACACGAGGGTACGAATTGTAATAGCCTGATCCATGTCGCCCTGTGCACCGAAGTAGCCAACCGTGCCGCCGTATAGGCCGCGATTCGCAGGTTCGAGCTCGTCAATTATCTGCATCGCCCGCACCTTGGGTGCGCCAACCAAGGTTCCCGCCGGGAAAGCCGCCGCAAACAGATCAAAGGCATCGCACGCGGGCGCAAGTTCGCCGTGTACGCCGCTCACCATGTGCATGACATGGCTGTAGCGCTCTATTGAGCGATAAGGGTCCACGTGCACCGTACCTGCGCACGCCACACGCCCAAGATCATTGCGCGCAAGATCGACCAGCATGATGTGCTCGGCATTTTCTTTGGGATCCGCGCGCAGCTGCGTCTCGCGCTCGGCATCCAAAGCGGCATCGTCCGCGCGGGCGCGGGTGCCGGCAATGGGACGCAGCTGCGCATGCCGGCCAGTAAGCTTAACGAGCGCCTCAGGTGATGAACCCACAACGGTCACATCTCCCATTGCGCAATAGAACATGTAGGGCGAAGGGTTTATGAGCCGCAAAGCGCGATAGGCCTGAAACGGATCGAGCTCGTGGCGTCCGCCAAATCGCACGGACAGAACGAGCTGATAGACATCCCCGGAAGCGATGTATTCCTGAGTGCGCCGCACTGCGGCCATGAAGTCCGCGCGGGAGAACGCCGCAGTGGGTGCCTCGTAGCGGCCGGTACGCACAGCGTGCGGTAGTGCACCGCGCAAGGCGCGAATGATCTCGGTACGCAACGAACGTCGTTCCTCATCCGATCCGGCATGCAGCAGCGCAATACCGCGCGTCAAATGATCGAAAACCAAAAGAGACTGTGGCGCAACGTAATGCATCGCCGGCACCGGTTTCGCATTCGAACGATGCACCGGCAAGCGCTCAAAGAAGCGTACGACGTCGTACGATGCGAAGCCGACGAGGCCGCCTGCAAGCGGAACCCCAGGCATCTGCGGCAATGGTCGGGGCGCGCGCAGCAGCCCGCGCCGCAGCGCCTGCAGAAGTTCTGCACCGCTTGCAGGCAGGGGTTCGATCTGCTTGCCAATCGCTATGCCGTTTTGATCGACCCGCAATTCAAGACAATCCCCAAAGCCAATGAACGAATAGCGCGCTAGGCGCTCGCCGCCCTCGACGCTCTCCAGAAGGAAGCGCGGATTTAAGGCGCCAAGCTTCATGAACGCTGAGACCGGCGTATCCAGATCACCCGATATGTCGAACGGTGGCTTCAAAAGCATACTTCCAAAAAAAACCCATCCCTGCGGATATCCGGAGGATGGGTTCTTGAGGCCTTGAAATCTTAAAGTCGTGAAACTAACAGCGCCCGGACACCCCCTCCGTCAGAAAGGGCGCCACCACCAGCGCACAAGGGGATTTAGGTGTTGCTGTCGCATTTGCACAGCAGTATGGCGGGCTCCCGACGCGCCCGTCAAGAATTCACGCGATCGTCTTCGGCTACAATGAAGCCGTTACGGTAAGTTTTGCGGGAGTCACACGTGAAGTGGACAGAGCTGATAGAAAGCTGGCGTCATGGCGCAAGCGGTGCGCGCACCGTGACTGAGTACGCCGTGCATCTGCCCATCGATGACGCGGCGCGCCTGCACGCCCTGACCGAAATGTTCCCCGGACGAACCCCTGAGCAGATCATCACGGATCTCTTGGGCGTTGCACTGCAGGAAGTTGCAGCAGCGATGCCATATGTGCCAGGCAGCAAAGTCATCGCCACTGATGATCAAGGCGATCCGATCTATGAGGATGCGGGACCCACGCCGCGGTTCATGGAACTCACGCGCCGCAATCAGAAGAAACTGAAAACCGAACTTAAGAAAGGCTGACCGATCCATGCCCTCGTTCGATGTCGTCTCCGAGCTTGACGCGCATGAAGTTACCAACGCCGTTGATCAGGCGAACCGCGAGCTGTCGCAGCGCTTTGATTTCAAGGACACGGGCGCGCGCTATGAACTGGCTGATCTCGTGATCACGGTACACGCTGAAGTCGAGTTTCAGTTAAGGCAGATGCTCGACATTCTAAAGTTGCGTTTGTCCAAGCGCGGTGTCGATGTCGCCTGCATTGAGGCAAAAGATCCGCTGACGAATCTTGCCGCCGCGCGCCAGGAAATAGTCCTGCGCCACGGCATCGACCAGGAAACTGGCAAGAAGATCTTACGCCTCATCAAAGACTCGAAATTGAAGGTGCAGGCGAGTCTGCAGGGAGACAAGGTACGTATCAGTGCCAAACAGCGCGATGATCTGCAGTCGGCGATGCAGTTTCTGCGCAAAGCAGGCATTGAAGTACCGCTGCAGTTCAATAACTTCCGCGATTAGCCGCCCCGCATATCGCGGGCGCACACGCTATTGCGCTGGTCGCTTGGCGTCAATTAGCTCACATAAGGCTGCGGTTGCGAGGAGTGCGCTGGGCCCAAGACCGGAGAGCCGCTGGTCCTCAAAAGGAATGAGCCGCCCGCTACGCACCGCCCGCAAAGCGCCAAACGGACGCCATTCATCAAGCCAGCCTGCAGCCGCATGTGGCGGAGCCGCGGCAATGATCATGTCCGGATTGCGCGCTATTACCGCTTCAACATCGACGACGGGCGCGGCAACGTTCAGATCAGCGAATACATTGCGTGCGCCGCACAGATTGAGCGCATCCGACAGGAGATGCCGCCCGCCGATCGTATAGATTGGGCGATCCCATATCTCAAGCAGCACGGTGACGGGCGGGCCGCGCCCGTAGCGCGCATCGAGTTGCGCCAGCCGTGTTTCCAAATCGCGCGCGGCGCGATCAGCCACGGCAGAGGTACCGGCAAGCTCACCTAGTCTGCGCAGCGATGCCGGGAATTCGCTGAAGGCATCCACCTGCTCGCGGTATATGGGCAAGCCCATGCGCTCAACCTGAGCAATCTGCGCAGGATTTCCGCCCTCGGGCCAAACCACCACAACGTCCGCATGCAAAGCAATGAGGCGCTCCATGTCGATTGAGTTGGCATCGCCGATACGCGGCACGCGGCGCGCCGCCGGAGGATCATCCGAGTACTCGACCGTTGCAATGACGCGTTCGCCCGCGCCGGCTGCAAACAGCATTTCGGTGGCGCCAGGGGCGAGACTTACGATGCGGCGCGGGTGCTGTGCCAATGTGACCGCTCGCGCAAGATCATCCTGAACGGTAATGGCGGCGCTAGAAGCCATGGCGAGTGCCGCGGTTAGAGGCAGGAATACGAGAGTGCGCAGGGCGCGCTTCAGATGCTTGATACGACTATCCTAATGGATGCGGCAGCGATGTTTGATGCGTTGGTCGATGACACTCGGCCGCCTGTCAAATCGTTCCGTCGTGCGCTCGATGACGTTTGAACTATTCCCGCAGTGCGTGTTCGATGCCCGTTGCTTGCGCGGCGGCCGCAACGCTAACTCGCACGCCTATTTTATAGAGCCGGGTCGGCGCATCATCTTGCGGATCTCGGCAAGGTGGGCCTCTTCGGCTGCGATCTGATCGCGCGCGTACTCCTCGAGCATGATGCTCTTGCCGGTCACGATTACTAGCAACTTCCGATACTCCTCCAGCCCCTGCCGCTCATGTTCGAGCGCTTCGCTTAAGATCTCATCGACGTTGTGCTTATGGGTCTCCAGCAGCTGCCCGATCTTGAGCGACGGGTGGCCCCCCATATTTGTGATGTGTTCGCCCGCAAGCGTTGCGTGGTCTTTTGATTCATCGGCCTGCGCGCGCAGCCAAGCGACGATGGGAATGCGGCCGTGGCCAAATATCATGAAGCTGTAGTGCAGATAGCGCACGAGGCCAGCAAGTTCTAGCTCCAGAATCTGGTTGAGAATGCGAACGACGCTCTCGCTGTCCGTCTCATTGAAAGGTGTGTCATTCATGCCAGGCTCCGCCGAGATACATCCGAACCGGGAGTCTAAACGAGACCGCGACTGGCGACCCGCGTCCGCGGTGAGATTAATTGTCTTAATGTGCAATGATTGACAGAGTGTCAAGCGGTGCCTTAAGGTGGTGCGGCTATGAACGATCTTGCGGATCGCCGCCACGAAGAAAAAGAACGGCGGCGCGCCGAAATACTCGATGCCACGGAAGCCGTTGCAGCCGTCGAGGGCTGGGACGAGATGACCATGGATCAGGTGGCAAGGCGCGCGCGCCTATCGCGTGCGCTCTTGTACGTGTACTTCACTGACAAGACTGATCTCATGTTCGGCGTCGGCGAGCGTGCTATGGCGATCCTGATGCAGCGCTTCACCGAAGGTGCAGCGCGCCATCCGCGCGGCATCGATCAGCTAGAGGCTATCGGCCGCGCTTACGTGGCTTTTTCGCAGGAATTCCCCGTGTATTTTGGCGTGCTGGCGCGCTGCGAGCTGCGCTCGCCGGAGAATCCGAACCCGGATGCCAACGAAGGCGAATGCGCTCGCAAGGGCGAATCGTTGCAGAGCGTAATGGTCAGTGCTCTTGAGGCCGGCATGCGTGACGGCTCGGTGCGCGCCGATGCCGGGCAACCGGCGGCAGCCGCAATCGTGTTGTGGGGCTTCCTGCACGGGGTCATCCAGCTCTCCGCCAGCAAAGGCAACCTGCTCGGCCATCGTGGCGTCAGCATCAGGCAGGTTCTGGACCAGGCAATCCTTATGGCGCGCCGATCGGTGGCCGCACCGGCCTGACGCGCGCACTTGTTTGACGCCTGTTGAACTCGTGCACAGCCGCCATTGCCGAAGGAGTCGATCCACATGCGCAGTTGGTCGCGAAAATCCGCAAGGATGCGTCGAGCCAGCTATGAAAGCGGTAAAAAAAGCCCAGACCCGAACCGGTGAGCCGAGGGGAGAGGCGATCGGTTCGAGCTGGGCGTGAGGTTGTTAGGCGGTCTGCGATATCGCTGCGACGTTTGCTGCCTCAGCGACTCGCGCCACCGCGTGTACGGTTGCTGCAATGCGCACGGCGCTCTGCACGGCTTCACGGGACATATCGTGCTTTCGCAGCTGACGTTCGTGCGCGACGATGCATGTGCCGCAGCCGTTGATCACCGATACCGCAAGCGACAGAAGCTCGAAGTCGATCTTGTCGATGCCCGGGTTACCGATCACGTTCATGCGCAACCGCGCCGGTAACTGTTGGTATTCCTCGTCCTCAACCAGATGCAAAAAGCGGTAATACACATTGTTCATGCCCATAATGGCAGCGGCGGCGTGTGCCGCATGCACATGTGCTGCGTCAAGGTGCACCGTTGCGAGCGCTTCAATCTGATGCGTAAAGGCGCTATTGCGGGAAGCGGCGGCAGAGGCGAGAGCCACTGCCCAGATCTGACGCTCGGACAACCCCGGCGCTCCGGCCGGGGTCAATACCGTTCCAAGGTTGAGTTTCAGATCGCGCGCATAGTCGGGCAGCGATTCTCGAATGTTGTCGAGCGTCATGATCAAGCCGCCTTCAGCGTGGCATCGCCCTGCTGCCAGTTGCAGGGGCAAAGCTCATCCGTCTGCAATGCGTCAAGAACACGCAGCACCTCATCCGGGCTTCTGCCGACATTGAGGTCGGTGACGTAGACAAATCGAATCACGCCCTGCGGATCGACGATGTAGGTCGCGCGCTGCGCGACGCCAGCTTCCGGATCAAGCACACCCAACGCCGACGACAGGTCGCGCTTGATATCCGAGAGCATTGGGAATGGCAGGTTGCGCAGTTCCTCTTTCTCCTTGCGCCAGGCAAGGTGCACGAATTCGCTGTCGATACTGACACCAAGAAGCTGCGCATCACGTGCTTTGAATTCCTTATCGAGCTTGCCGAATGCGGCAATCTCGGTCGGGCAGACGAAGGTGAAGTCCTTCGGCCAGAAGAATACGACCTGCCACTTGCCCGAAAAGCTGTCGTTCGTGAAAAGCTGGAAACCCTTCGCGAGGTCGTTCGATACGACGCCGGTCAGGGCATAAGCAGGAAATTTTTGACCAATGCTCAACATGTCTCCGTCTCCATAAGCGCGGCACCGTGAGGCGCCTTTTGAGGTAACGGCATGCATCATGCGATCGCAGGAGCGATTCGTCTAATTGATTAATATGATAAGATCAATAGATATGCTCAATCGAATCTAGCCGTATGGCCGAGCTGAAACTGAAGGATCTGCGCTACTTGGTGGCCGTTGCCGACACGCGCCATTTCGGCCGTGCCGCGGAGCGCTGTTTTGTGAGCCAGCCGACGCTATCGACGCAGCTGAAGAAACTCGAGGACTATCTGGGGGTGCAACTCATCGAACGCCAGCCCAAGCGGGTAGCGCTGACGGCAGCCGGGGAAGCAATCGTCGCTCGCGCGCGGCGCATTCTCGAGGCGAGCGATGAAGTCGTGACGCTAGCGCGCGCACATCGAGATCCGCTTGCAGGAGTGCTGCGTATCGCCATGCTGCCCACCATTGGTCCCTATCTTCTGCCGCGTGTGGCACGCGACATTAGAAAAGCTCTGCCGCGGCTTGATCTGCGGCTCTACGAGTACCCGACGGCCGCGATGCTGACAAGGCTGGGCGCCGGTGAGATTGATCTGGGGATACTCGCGCTGCCGGTCGATCTTGACGGGCTCGAAGCGCGCGATTTGTATGATGAGCCGTTCATGGTCGCGGTGCCTGCGACGCACGTGCTTGCGAAGCAAAAGAGCATCCGTGTTGAGGAGTTGCGCGATGAGACGCTGCTCCTGCTCGAGGATGGGCATTGCCTACGCGATCAGGCGCTGGAGGTCTGTGGGCAGGTAGGCGTGCACGAAAAGCAGGACTTTCGGGCGACAAGTCTTGAGACCCTGCGGCAAATGGTCGCAACCGGCGCCGGCGTGACGCTGCTACCTGAACTTGCAACCCAGGGCGCCTACCGGCATGCGCGCGGTGTCGTGGTACGCCCATTCACGCCGCCCGCGCCGGTGCGCACTATCGGCGGCGTGTGGCGCAAAACAACCGCGCGCCATGCCGCAATCGAGGCGTTCTGTGATGAGATCGCGGCCCGAGTGCATTAGTCCTTCGCGAGGCGCGCCAGCACGATAGCGCCGAGCACGATGGCGCCGCCTGCGATCTGTACGGGCGCGAGCCGTTCGCCGAGGAGCCACGCGGCATAGAACGCCGCCGAAAGCGGCTGCACCGAAAGTCCCAGAGAACTGAAAGTTGCCCTGAGGCGCGCAAGCGCGTAGGCAATCAATCCTTGACCAACAACCTGCGCGATTACCGCAAGCCCAATGAGCAATACCCAGCCGTGAGCCGTGTGCGGAAGGATTTTCTGACCGATCATGAGAGGTGCCAGAAGCACTGTGAATATGAGAGTGGTGCGCAGCATGAGCGCGCCGGTCCCGTAGGTCGTTCCTATGCGCGCGATGACTATCATGTAACCTGCATAGAAGGCGGCCGTGCCAAGACCCAGCAGGTCGCCGAGCAGCGCGCCGTGCCCCTGGCCAAGCTTCGGACTCACGATCAAGAGCACGCCAATGAAGGTGATAGCAAGCGCAAGCATGAACAGCGGTCGCGGGCGTCTGCGCCACAGCAGCCAAGTGAACAACACCACGAAGACCGCAGCAAGGTTCGCCTCAAGCGTCGAGATGGTGACCGGGGTCAGGAGCAGCGACCAATGCCAGAGCGCAAGGTCGCCGGCAAAGAACACTCCGGCCCACAAAATCCGCGCATCTGTGATCCATCCGTACCAGCGCACTTGGCCACGCTGCGGCTCTGCCCACGCCCAGATGGCGAGCAGCGGCAACGCCAATGCACCACGCCAAAAACCCGTCGCAGTAGGCCCCGTCTCAGACAGACGCACAAAGATCCCCGAACTGCCGATTGCACAGGCGCCGACAAAGAGTGCGGCGAGCGCCAACGGAGCATGAGAGTCGGTACTGCGTCGCATGGGGTGCGACTTTCGCATAATTCTGAGCGGCGCGCGTGCGCCCCCGCGCCGCGCCGCGTGAGCACGCTTTATTGATCAAATCTGACGTGTTGGCGGACCACATCTCGCCCTATGACCGACTGTCATGGAGCGACGCGGATGTCGAACAGCTGCTCGCCACGGGCGTACATCGGCGCGAACTCGTAAGCTACTTCGGCGAAAGTGAATATCACGAGCTTGCAAGACTTGCGCGTGCCGCACGCACGCCGATACCGAGCGATGCGCCGCGAGTGTTCATTGTGCCGGGCATTATGGGATCGCAGCTCGGCCTGGCGCGTCGCGCGCCGCTGCCGCACGACATTCTCTGGCTCGATCCCATCGATATAGCCGCGGGGCGGCTGCGGTATCTGAAGCCCGCGCCCGGCGATGGCGTCGTCGCACTCGGTGTGGTCTTGTACACGTACTTGAGATTGAAGCTGTACCTGCGGGCCGCTGGGTTTGATCCCCTCTTTCATGACTACGACTGGCGCCTCGGAATCGATGTGCTGGCAGATGCGCTGGCGGAGCGCTTGAGCCTTGAGCCTGCAAAACGGCTAATGCTGGTCGCCCATAGCATGGGTGGTCTTATCAGCCGCGCCGCGCTCGCGCGCACGGACCGCGTCGAGCGCGTGATCCTGCTGGGTACGCCAAACTTTGGTTCCTACGCACCGGTGCAGGCGCTGCGCGGTACTTATGCGGTAGTGCGCAAGATTGCGCGCCTGAACCACGAGCACTCCGCCGAGTGGCTCGCCGAAAAAGTGTTCAACTCCTTCCCGAGCCTCTATCAGCTCCTGCCCGCGCAAGGCCATAGCGCCGGCGTCGACTTATTTGACCTTGCCCAGTGGCCCCAGAGCGGACCGCGTCCGTGTGCTGATCTCCTCTTGAAGGCGCGCTCGTTCGCATCGACGCTTGCGCCTGCAGATGAGCGCTTCGTCATCGTTGCAGGTGTCAATCAAGAAACCGTCACCGCCATCGAGCTTCGGCGCGATGACTTCGTCTACACGATCACGCGCAACGGAGATGGCACCGTGCCGACAGCCAATGCCCTACTGCCAGGGGCACGGACTTATTTCACCTCCGCTGCGCACAGTGAGCTAACGCGCGATCCGGACGTTGCGCGCGCGGTCGCCGACGTACTGCGTACCGGGAAGACGCGACGTCTGCCGGCGCGCGAGCCGCGCGGCAGCGCAGCTCGGGCGCGTATCAGCGACGGGCAGCTGCGCCGCACGCAGATAGACAAAGTTGACTGGAGCGCACTTTCGCCCGAGGCGCGGCGCATTTTCCTGCAATCCCTGAACGAGCCGCCAACGCTGAAGCTGCGCTTGCCGCGGCGGCGCGCGCGTCACACATAAAAAGCGCCGGCGCATTCGGCATTGACGAGGTGCGCGTAGCTTGCCTCGAATGAGCTGTCGAACTGGGACAGAAAGAAGCTGTCGTCGCTGATCATGCGTCGAATACCGAGCAGCGTATTGCAAAGCGGTGAGCTGTGCCCTTCGCAATGAATGTCAGCATGTTGGGCAAGCAGCTGGCACAGCAACGTTGAACCGGCTCGCGGCAGTCCCGTCACAGCGATGAAGTTTGCGCTCATGGCGTCATGCCCAAAAAGGTCCTTGCGGCAAAGGATACCCGTTCCCCGATAGATAAGAACGATACCCTGCGGCTCGCAGCATGATATGCCCGCGCCCGGTACTTGACCGCGGTGCCCGCAATCCGGGCACGGCGTGTCAGATGAGCGCCGCGTCGGAATCCGTTACCGAACCGGCGCCGCTTTGCACAATGCGCGCCAGCGCCAGAGCCCGCGGCAGTATCTGTTGAGCATAGAAGCGCGTGCTGGCGAGCTTCGCCGCGTAGAACTCGCGCTCGCTGGCGGCGCGCTTTAGATCCGCAATCGCCGCAGACTTCGCCATCAGCCAGCCACCGAGGACGAAGCCGCACAGATTGAGGTAAGGCACGCCAACGGCAAGTGCGCGCTCCTGCCCTGCCGCAAATGCCTCCAGCAATGAGTCCGTTGCTTCGCGCAGGCGCTCGACCGCTTCAATGCTGGCGTGTTTGACGACACGCATCACCGCGTCGCGGCCCTCGAG
>DATCBZ010000145.1:0-3917 GCA_036511555.1 Steroidobacteraceae bacterium | reverse complement strand
CGCGAGCCACTGCAGTGGCGCGACGCGCGCGAGGCGCTCAAGGTTGTCACGCAGCTCCACCTCCTTCGCCAAGAGCTGCGCGGCGGGTGCCAGGTGTTGCAGAGCGCAGCCGCCGCAGAGCCCAAAATATGGGCACGGCGGAGCGACGCGCGCCGGCGACTCCTGCAGGATCTCCAGGAGCTCCGCCTCATCGTGCTGGCGATGACGCACGCTGCGCCGAAAGCGAATCTGCTCCCCCGGCAGCGCGCCGCTCACGAAGGCCGCCTTGGTTTCGCGCACGATGCCGTCGCCTTGGTGCGTCAGAGCGATTACTGCACCGGTCTCAATCTGCGCGGCGCGGGTGGCCCCCCTCAAGGATGCGCGTCCCAGACGCGCAGAAATTCAGCGCTATGCGGTTCGCTGGAACTCCTCAACAGCGTGCGCACCCGCTCCAGTTCCTCGGCATAGCGTTCGCGTGTCAGTTCGCCACGCATCAGCTCAAAGCGCAGATAGATCAAATATGTATTGAGCACATCGGTTTCACAGTAGCGGCGGATGCCGACATCGTTGCCCGCCAGATGCTCATCCCACACCTGTGCACCGGAGAAGCCGAGCTTGCCCGGAAATCCCAACAGCGCCGCAACGTCGCCAAGCGAGGCGCGCGCCCGTGGCTGAAAGCCGGAGAGCACGTCCATGAGGTCCAGGTGCCGCCAGTGAAAGCGGCTCAAATAATTGTTGTAGCGAAACGCGTTATCGCCACTGCCGGTCTCCCAGTAGCGCGCCGCCTGCACGCCCGCGGCGAGCGCCCGGTAATGCAGCACCGGCAGATCGAATCCCGCGCCGTTCCATGACACCAGGTCCGGCGAGAAGCGCTCGATGCCGTCAAAGAAGCGCTCGATGAGTTCGCCCTCGGGGGAACCGGGCTCGCCCAGACTCCACACGCGCAGACCATCGCCGCTGCGCAGCGCGCAGGCGATAGCGACGACGCGCTGCTGCTCAAGCGGCAGAAAATCCCGTCCCGACTGCTGCCGGCTATGCGCGAACATGGCCTTTGCAACGGCAGCGTCGGGCAGGCCCTCGAGCCCAAAAATACGCCGTCCGAGCTCAACGTCGGGAATGGTCTCGATATCGAAAATCAGGGAGTTCATCGGCCACGCGCAGACACCATGAGCGTGCGCATCTCACGCACCGCAGCCGGCAGGCCATCAAACAGCGCGCGGGCAATGATGGCGTGGCCAATGTTGAGCTCGACGATTTCGGGAATGGCAGCAACCGCCTGAACGTTGTGATAGTTGAGGCCGTGGCCAGCGTGCACTTCAAGTCCGAGACTGGCAGCCAAGCGCGCCGCCGTCCGCAATCGCTCAAGCTCGCCTGCCTGACGGGCGCCCGCGGATTCCGCGTATGCGCCGGTGTGCAGCTCAATGACCGGCGCACCCACGTTGACCGCCGCTTCAATCTGCTGCGCATCCGGATCGACGAACAAAGCAACCCGGATGCTCTGCGCCACCAGGATTGCGGTTGCCTCTTTCAAGCGCTGCACCTGCCCCGCGGCATCAAGCCCGCCTTCGGTCGTGATCTCCTGGCGCCGCTCCGGCACGAGACAGCAGTCCGCCGGCCGCACCGCGCGCGCGATGTCGAGCATCTCATCGGTAACAGCCATTTCAAGATTCATGCGCGTCTTCAACAGCTCCTTCAAAGCGCGCACGTCCTGTACCTGGATGTGACGGCGATCCTCGCGCAGGTGCAGCGTAATACTGTCGGCGCCAGCGTGTTCGGCGGCGAGCGCCGCATGTACGGGATCCGGCGCGCGGGCGCGGCGCGCCTGGCGCAGCGTTGCCACGTGGTCGATATTGAAGCCGAGTGCAATGAAACTCATCTTATGAACCTCTGCGTGCCATCGATCGTGCAACGCTGCGCGTGGCAAGCTCGCGTCCTTCCAGGCAGTGCGCGAGCGCCGTCTGCAAAAGCGTACGTGCATCGTTAAGCTCGCGCGTCTCGGCAAGCTCCTCGCTGTCAAGACTCACAAGCGAACGCCCCAAAAGCGCGCCGGGCCGCGTCGCTTCAGCAGCAAACAAGCCCTCGCCCGCGCGGAAATAATAATACCCGCTAGGATCGATCGGCCGCCCGCTCATCGCTTCGGTCGTAAGCTCAAGCCCGTAGCCCAACATCTGCAACAGCCGTTTCTCAAACACGCGCAGCGTCGGCGCCAGGGCCGCTCCTTCCTTCAGCCGATGCAGTGCACCGTGATAGGCATCGAACAGCCCCGGCTGAGGATCGTGGCGCGTCGTCAGCTGCAGCACGAGCTCATTCAAATAGAAGCCCGAGAGTAGACACGCAGCGGGTAAAGCCGTCGCGTTGCCGCTGCCCTCCGCGCCAGTCAGGGTCGGCGCCTCGCCGCGGCCGCTTAAGGAGATGAGCAGCAGCCGAAACGGCTGCAGCACCGCCGCCAGGCGCGCTTTGGGCCCGCGTACGCCGCGTGCGAACACCGACAGGCGGCCCTCCTCGCGCGTCAACACTTCGAAGATCCGTCCGGTTTCGCGAAACGGCCGATGGTGCAGGATATAGGCGGGTGCCAGCGCAATACGCCAGGGGGCAGGCATTATTCGAGCCCCAGATGTTGCAGGGAGCGTGCATCGTCGGCCCAGTCTTCGCGCACCTTTACCCACAATTCAAGATGCACACGCTCCCCTAAGAGTTCATTCAGCTCGAGCCGTGCCGCGCGTCCTACCCGCTTCAGGCGTTCGCCCTTGGCACCAATCACTATCGGCTTCTGGCCGGCCCGGTCCACCCAAATTGCGGCATTGACGATGAGTTGTCCGCCCTGCTCCTGCATTTTCTCAACTTCAACGGCAATGCCGTACGGAACCTCCTGATTGAGCTCGAGCGTCAAACGCTCGCGGATGAGTTCAGCAATGCGAAACGGCAGATCCCGATCCGTCAGCGTGCCGGGCGGAAACAGCGCCGGCGACAGCGGCAGATGTTTTGCAATGCTGTCGCGGAGCACCTCGATCTGCTCGGATTTAAGGGCACTTACCGGTACAACCTCTTGAAATTCAAAGCGTTGTGATAAGTCCGCGATATACGGCAACAGCTGGTCACGCGGATACGCACGGTCAATTTTATTGACGGCGGCGATCGCCGGCAGGCCCGAGCGGGCAATACGCTCGAGCACCATGTCATCACCGCGTGTCCATTCAAGCGCCGCGACAACGAGCACGCACAAGTCCGCCTCGACGAGCGCTGCGCCTGCGGTTCTGTTCATGGCCCGGTTCAAAGCACGCGCCTCGCCATGATGCAATCCGGGAGTATCGACAAACGCAATCTGCGCACCCGGCAGATGGCAAATGCCGACAATGCGGTGCCGCGTCGTCTGCGGCCGCGGCGTCACGATGCTGAGTTTCTCGCCAACGAGCGCATTCAGCAGCGTTGATTTGCCGACATTGGGCCGGCCGACGAGCGCCGCAAAGCCGCTGCGAAAACCATCCGCTGGTGCTGCGGCGCTCAAACTTTTGCCGCGCCGGCCGGCTGTTCAATCTCGTGCAGAATGCGCTGCGCAGCTTCCTGTTCGGCACTGCGGCGGGTTGAGCCGCTGCCCTCGGTGCGGCGCCCGAGGCATTCGACCTCGCAGCTGACCAGGAAAGTATGCTCGTGGGGCTCTCCGTCGACGCACTCGACCACATAGCGCGGCAGCGCACAGCCCTGTGCCTGCAGATATTCCTGCAGGCGCGTCTTGGCGTCCTTCAAACTCGCAAGCGGCGGCAGCGCGGCGAGGCGCGTCGCAAAGAGCACCTCGACTACCGCGCGCGCCGCATCAAGGCCACCGTCGAGGAATATCGCCCCGCAGACCGCCTCCAGAGCATCAGCAAGTATGGACTTGCGGCGAAAGCCGCCGGTTTTAAGCTCGCCCGAGCCCAAGTGCAAGGCGTTGCCGAACTCGA
>DATCBZ010000144.1:0-5395 GCA_036511555.1 Steroidobacteraceae bacterium | reverse complement strand
GAGGCCGACCGTTTCCTGCGCGAGCACCCCGCCCAGTTTCGTATCGTCTATGACCCCGACGGCCTGTTCCCCGAAAAATTCGGGGTGCGCGGCATGCCGACCAGCTTCCTGATCGACCGCAACGGTCACGTTCAATCGCGGCACGAGGGGTTTCTCCTCGGGAACCGCGATGCTCTGACGCAGCAGATCCGCGCGCTGGTGCGCGCTCACTGATATCTACGGAGATCTACTTCCATGCGCATCGAAATCTTCGGCCGTCTTACGATCCTCTTGGGCCTGATGCTGGCTGCGTGCGGCTGCAGCACGCTCGGCGTCAAACCCTGGCAGCGCGAAATCCTCGCGCGACCCGCGATGGCGCTCAACGCCGAGCCGATCGATGCGGCTATTGATGACCACATCTACTTCAGCAAGGAAGCGGCGAGCGGAGGTCGCAGCTTCGGCGGCGGGGGTTGCGGATGCAACTGAAGCGACCGCCATCGCCGCTGCACCTCGGCCTGATGGCGGCCAGCTGTGCGCTGCTGTCCGGCACGGCGCGGGCACAGGCGGCCGATGATGCCGAACAGCCCCTGCAGATCGACACAGACGTGCTGTACTACAAGGAGAATGCAGGCCGGGTCCAGACCATCGAGCCGGTGGTGAACCTGAAGAAAGACTTCGGCGATCAACGGCTCCTCGATGGAACGCTGACGCTCGATACGCTCTCAGGCGCCACTCCCAATGGCGCCATCCCTGCGCGCACGCCGCAGACTTTCGCGAGCCCCTCGAGCACCACTCTCACGCCCAAGCCCGGCCACAAGACCACCCTCTATACGATCGCACCAGGGGACTTGCCGCAGGATCCGCATTTCAAGGAGCAACGCGTTGCGGGCGACCTCGACTGGTCGCAACCCATCGGGCTCGACAACACTCTTTCGTACGGCGGGCACGCTTCGACCGAGCACGATTTCGAGTCGGTGGGGGCGCACGCCGGCCTGAGTCACGACTTTAACGAGAAAAACACTACACTCTCGGCGGGGATCAACGAGGAGTACGACCGGATCCATGGGCACGGCGGCAACCCGGTACCCGGCAGTGATTACGCGCTCTACGAGAAGGAGTCGAGTCAGACGAAAACCGTTACCGGCGGACTTGTCGGTGTGACGCAGGTCATGCGCCGCAACTGGCTCATGGAGCTCAACTACGCCTATGACCACTCACAGGCGTATCTCACCGATCCGTACCGGGTTATCTCGGTCGTCGATGCCACGGGAGCTGTGACCGGTTACCGTTACGAGAGTCGGCCCGATAACCGCACGCGGCAGAGCCTCTATTGGGTCAACAAGGTTGCGCTCGGGCCGACCACGCTCGACCTGTCATACCGGCGCGGCAAGGACAGCTGGAGTATCGGCTCGGATAGCGTCGACGCGAAGCTGAGAATCGACCTCGGCTCCGGCATGTATGTCGAGCCGCACGCGCGCTGGTACCATCAGTCCGCCGCAGATTTCTATAATCTCTATCTGACGGGACCGAGTCCCGCGCCTAATGTCATGTCCGCAGACCCCCGACTGGCAGCCTTCGCTGCCACGACCTTCGGAATCAAGTTCGGCGTCACCACCGGCCGCAACAGCGAGGTGAGCCTGCGTCTCGAGCAGTACGAGCAAATGCCCAGCGACCAGTCGAGCGCACTCGCCGAGCTCCAGGGCCTCAACCTCAACCCGAATCTTAAGGCGACCATCGTGCAGCTCAGCTGGCACACCGAGTACTAGCCATGAGCCTGGTGTGTGCCGCAGCCGGCGGTGCATTGCCGCCTCCACATGCGCCAGAGTTTGAAGTCCTACCGCGTGAGGGTGGTATCGTCGCGGTGTGTTTTGTCGCGATGGCGAGTCCCTGCGAGCTGCTGCTTGAGACAGCCGACGCACACACGGCGCGCGACGTGGGCCGCATCGCGGCGCAGGAAGCATGGCGCATCGAGGCGAAGTTCAGCCGCTACCGCCCCGAGAGCATCGTCAGCGTGATCAATCGCAGCCGGGGTCACGCGGTAGTGGTGGATAGCGAAACGGCCGCGCTGCTCGACTACGCCGCACAGTGTCACGAGTTTTCGCAAGGGCTCTTCGACATTACCTCGGGGGTCCTGCGCCGCTGCTGGACTTTCGACGGATCCGACCGCCTGCCGGAGGCCGCCGCAGTGGCCGCACTCCTGCCGCTCATCGGGTTCGAGAAGGTCCGCTGGCAGACGCCCCGCATCACTTTGCCTGCGGGAATGGAAATCGACTTCGGTGGCATCGGCAAGGAGTACGCGGTGGATCGCGTGCTGGGCCTCGTCGCTGCGCGCTTTGCCGGTGCCGCACTGGTTAATTTCGGCGGAGACCTCGCTGCCAATCGCTCACCCGGTGCAGCTCCCTGGCAAGTCGGCGTGAAACGCCCTGATACCGAGCGCGAAGCGCGCCTGCTATTGGAGCTCAGCCGAGGCGGTCTTGCGACCAGCGGGGATACGTACCGCTTCCTGGTGCGCGAGGGGGTGCGCTACGGACACATTCTCGATCCAAGATCCGGCTGGCCGGTCCGCGACACACCACGCTCGGTGACCGTGGCCGCGGCGAGCTGCGTCGAGGCCGGAATGCTGGCAACCTTTGCCATGCTTCAGGGCAGTCGCGCAGAGTCGTTTCTGGAGGAACAGGGCGTACGCTACTGGTGTCTGCGATGAGCGCAGACTGGCAATGAGGGCTCGCGTATCAGGTGCGCTCCAGCATTAGGAGAATCAAGTATGTCGCAAGATTCGCAGCCGTCTGAGAAGTCATATCATCCTGTTGCGAAGGCGCTCCACTGGCTCGTTGCGCTCCTCGTAGCGCTTCAATTCGGCATAGCATGGACGATGCCGGATATTGGGCCGCACACCAGGCTGGACCGTTTAATCAGCTTGCATCTGACGGTTGGCACCCTGATCGGGCTCGCCGTTCTGGTGCGCGTCTCCTGGCGATTGCGGCACAGTGCACCCGGCGCCATCGCAACCGAGCCTCGTTGGCTACGCCTAGGTGCACGAGCGACCCACGGTACGCTCTACGTCCTGCTGCTTATTGTGCCACTGCTCGGGGTGGCCGCCGCATCAGCTCGCGGTTGGCGCGTGTTTCTTTTTCCTCGCCTGGCTCTGCCTGCATTGCTGCCACGTGGGTCCAAGTCAGGGTTTCTAGCAGGGGATGTGCATGCATTCCTGGCTTACACACTGCTGGCGATTGTGGCCCTTCACATTGCAGCGGCGCTTTACCATCGGCTCATCTTGCACGACCAAGTACTGGCGCGAATGCTCCCGCGCAGAACATCGACGCTCGGCACTCCTGATAGCACCTGACCAGCCTCAAGTCTTCAGCGGCCAGGCGCGTGTAGAGCCGCGAATCGCAATTCGCTTTGTCCGACGCCACAGGCGCCGTCGGATCAGTCAGCGCGCTGGTCCGAAGGACAGCTTCGAGGAGAGCCGTGGGTAAAATTCAGGGCCGCGAGCCCTGTCAAACAAAAAGGTCTGGGCCACAATAAAGCGCAACTTTGAGCACGCCAGCATGACATCATGGGCTGTCGCCCTGGCGCTGTTGGAAAGCTACGTGAAGCAGAAGGCTGACGGACTCTAACGAGTCTTTGAGGGGTAGATTTGAGGGTACGGGGCTCTTAGCGCGATGGCGTGGACTTTAAGAATCCGTAATTTACGCGTTCAGTTCGATCCCGTCAGCACATTTAAATTAGGTATTTATAATTTTGACATGACGCAGTGCCCACTGTTTGTGCACTATCTATGGGCGAGCGTAGCCACGGGTTCGATCGCCTAATTTCAGCGAGAGCGCCGGTGAGCGACCGCAATTTATCCGAACGCTCGTTGTGGCGCGCTCGCCGTCGCGGACGCCGTCAAAAAGACAGTTTGTCCCTCCTAAAGCGATAGCGTGCAGTGCGCGTTCGGCCCCCAAGGGGCATCAAGAACCCCACAACGCTCAGATATTCAATCAGCGTCAGTGTGGAACAATGGCCTCGAGGGATTGGAATATACGTCTGTAGCAAACTTTGAAACGCTTCCGTTATTGGCGGACCTCTTTGGAAGAAGTGCTCTGGCTGAACAGTTGATTATGTTCTGTAATTCTGAGTATTTGAAGATGCGAAGCACATAGATCTGGCCTGTCAATTTCTGGGCATTTTGTAAATCGAACTCAAATGGCGTTTTGTGCATACCTGGCGGCCGCAGCGGCAGTTTCGTTCTCTATGCCGACGCAGTCTCGACGACGCCGCAGCTCAAGGACTACAACGATGACTTTGGAGTTCCATGTGAATTACGACGCTCTCGCAGCTTTACGCCGATTTGCGACTCGTCGGTGCGGTAGCAAACTTTAAGGTCACTGCTATCGGCACGGTGCTCGGTCGCATCGACGTTGATGCCGAACCAGTGCGATCGACTTCCTTTGAACGGCCGCTCGGGGGTGCATGAAGAACGATAGGCCTGCGCCTAATAACAGCAGCCCAATCGATCCTTAGGACGCTAGCGCCCAGCTGCCGGTCAGGTCAAGCAAACCGCCGAAGACCATCGGCGAGATGATCCCGGCGATGCCGAAGCTGGAATCGAAATTCATCATGCCGCTGGCCGATCTGGCCTACCGCGGGGCGATGTCCATCGGCACGGACCAGATCGGCGGCGCTCTAGCCCGCAGAGTCTCCCCGCATCGGCAACGGTGACTACTGCTTCAATACTCCGTGTTTCCGCAGAATAGCCTTCAATTGATCCTGCGGCAGCGCGGGTACGACCCAATAATTCGGGCCGACCATCGTCCTGGCGGCTATGAGCGCATTGTCGATGGCTTCTTCCGTCGCACTCGTCACCGCAGCAAACAGCGGATCCATGTCCCAGCTGGCTAATCGCTGCAGTGCCACGCCTTTGGCCGTATGTGGATGGCCTTCGTCCGCATCGCTATTACCGTTATCCGCACCGGCATTTGCCGTGGAGAACGCGAGAAAAATATCCCCGGACCCATTCATCTCAATGGCGCCAGCCCTGCCGAGCCCTAAAGGCACGCGTCTCGCCAGACGCTTTAACTGGTCCGGCGTCAGCGGCGCGTCGGTCGCGACGACGACGATAATTGAGCCTACATCGCGCGTGTGCGGATCCTCAGCGGCGCTTAGCAACTCCCGGCCGCACACCGGCGCAGCCTTTCCATCCGCGTCCAGAGTCGGCGGGTTCAGCTGTTTTTGCACACACCGCTTGAGCGGAACGTGCATTTCGCGCACGACGGGAATGCCGGCGATTCGAAGCTGCGGCGGCCGCCCGTAATTACACTGGACCAGCACTCCCACCGTATAACCGCCGCTTTGCGCTTCCAGTTTGCGTGATGAGGTTCCGGTGCCGCCCTTGAAGCCATTACAAATCATGCCGGTGCCGCCGCCGACG
>DATCBZ010000143.1:0-4871 GCA_036511555.1 Steroidobacteraceae bacterium | reverse complement strand
ATCGGCCGCCCCCACCTGTCAACGGCGCAAATCAAGGATCGAGCAGGGCCGGCAAGGGCTTGCACGCGCAGTTATCATGCGCGCGTGCGTATCATCACAGTGAACGTCAACGGCGTACGCTCGGCGGCGACCAAAGGGCTTTTTGAATGGCTGCAGACTCAGCACGCTGATGTCATCTGCCTACAGGAGACCAAGGCCCAGGAGCAGCAGCTCGCAGATCCGTGTTTTCGTCCCCTTCACCATCACTGTTCATACTTTGACGCGCGCCGACCGGGTTATGCCGGCACGGCGCTGTATGCGCGCCGCGCACCCAATAAGATCGTGCGCGGCTTCGGCATCGATGAGTTCGACGGCGAGGGCCGGTATCTTGAGGCGCGCTTTGGCTCGTTGAGTGTCGTGTCGCTGTACCTGCCTTCGGGCTCGGCCGGACCTGAACGGCAGGCCTCTAAGTTCCGCTGCCTCAAGGCCTTTATGCCCTACCTCAATGCGCTGCGCAGGAAGCGCCGGCAGTACATCCTGTGCGGCGACTGGAATATCGCGCACAAGCAGATTGATCTGCGTAACTGGCGTTCGAACCAGAAGAATTCGGGATTCCTGCCTGCAGAGCGCGCGTGGATGGACGAGCTCTTCGGTGCGTCTCGCTATGTCGATGCGTTCCGCCTCGTCAACCAAGAACCCGATCAATACACCTGGTGGTCCAATCGCGGCGAAGCCTGGAAGAACAACGTCGGCTGGCGTATCGATTACCAGGTAGTGAGCGCCTCATTGGCAAAGTCGGTGCGCGCGGCGAGCATCTACAAGGAACGGCGCTTCTCCGACCACGCGCCGCTCATCGTGGACTACGACCTTTGAGCCTGCGCAGCACGACGCCGGCTCAGCCAGCAAAGCCTTCCCTCGGCGCAGTGCTCGCAAGCCCCAAGATGCTTGCCATCATGGTGCTCGCGGCCGCATCCGGGTATCCCAATCAGCTGACCGAGAGCGCATTGCAGGCGTGGCTGAAGGATACCGGCGCGACCAATACCACGATCGGCGTCATGTCGTACGTGGCGCTGCCGTATTTGCTGAAGGTATTGTGGGCGCCCTTTATTGACCGCTTTCCACTGCCGTTTCTCGGTCGCCGGCGCGGCTGGATATGCGCCATGCAGATTGCAATCGCCATGGCGATTGCACTGCTCGCGTTGCAGAACCCGACGCTGTCACTCGTTCCAGTGGCCGCCTGCGCTGTTGCCATCGTATTTTTCTCCGCCACCCAGGACATTGCGTTCGATGCCTATCGCACCGATGTGTCCTTGCCGAGCGAGCGCGGACCGGC
Organism: Steroidobacteraceae bacterium; assembly: GCA_036511555.1. Lineage (GTDB taxonomy): Bacteria > Pseudomonadota > Gammaproteobacteria > Steroidobacterales > Steroidobacteraceae > PALSA-1196. The sequence goes on along the minus strand of DATCBZ010000143.1, from coordinate 3,559 downwards.
AGCGGCGGCCACCAATCTCGGCTATCGCACCGCAGCTTGGCTCGCGTCTGCTTTTGCCCTCATCGGTGCTGACTATTTTGGCTGGCGGCCGGCCTTTCTGCTGCTCGGCGGCGCCATGCTGCTTTTCTGTCTTGCGACCGCGCGCGCACCGGAACCGGATTATCCCAAACAGCTGCCGCGCTCGTTGCGGGACTCCATCGTCACGCCGCTGCAGGAGCTGCTTGCCGGCAAGAGCGCTGCGGCCCTTTTGGTCGTCGTGCTGCTGTTCAAATTGGGCGACGCGTTTGCAATGAAGCTCTTCACGCCCTTCATGATGGACACGGGCTTCTCCAAGACCGAGATCGCCGTTATCGTGAAGGCGCTCTTTACGGGCAGCGCGCTCGCCGGCTCCGTAATTGGCGGCATTCTGATGGTGCGGCTGGGACTCTTGCGCTCGATGCTGATTTTCGGCGTCTCGCAAGCGGTCAGCAATCTCCTGTACTGCGCCCTGGCGGCGATTGGCAAAAGCTATCCCATCATGATCGCTGCGGTGGCCATCGAGCATGTGGCGGGCGCCATGGGCAACATTGCGCTGGTGGCACTCATTATGGCGCTCTGCGATGTGCGCTACAGCGCCTTTCAGTACGCACTTTTGTCATCGATTGCACTGTTGCCGCGCTACAGTTTGGGGTATCCGGCTGGGTGGATTGCGGATCATGGCGGCTGGTACATCTACTACGTCGTGAGTTTCCTGATCGCATTGCCGGGGCTTGCGATTGTGTGGCTGACGCGACGGCAGATACATGCGCTCGATCACGAACGCGCATGAAGGGTCCATCCAGGCGGCGTGGCGCTGGATTGCGCGCCAATGAGCGGCGCACATCAGATTGATGTTGAACGGGTGATCTGCCGTCTATCCGAGATTACCGATCCGGGGGCGCGCGGTTTTACGATCGGCACCGGCGACTGGCCGTTGCGCGGTTTCGTCGTGCGTGTGCGGGACGCAGTGCGCGGCTATGTCAATCATTGCCCGCACGCCGGCCATCCGCTCGACCTGATACCACAGCGTTTTCTGACCCGCGATGGCGCACTCATCCTGTGCAGTTCGCACGGCGCTCTGTTCGATAAGCTGTCCGGCTTCTGCATCGCCGGCCCCTGCGCCGGTCAATACCTGGCGCCGATTTCCTTGAAGGTAGAGGGTGGTTTCGTGCTGCTCGCCGACGAGGTGGATGTCGGCGCGCTCATGCGTTCGATCGAGCGCTAACTGAAGCGGTCAATGCCCTTGAGGGGGCTCGCGCGCAAATCGCGTTCACCAAAACCTGAATCGGAGCCCGCGTCTTCCTCGGGCGATTCGACGTCTACCGAGCCACTCCAGTCCTCCGGTGCCTCGGCCGCCTCGAGTGAGCCGTCCTTCCATTGCGCATCCCAATCCTCGCGTTCCAATTCCTCGATGGTGCCGTCAAAGTATTGGATCTCGATGGTGCCGTCATCCTCATCCGAGGCGACCACCTCGAACACGCCGCCGGGATTGCGATACCAGGCGCCGATACTTGGTTGCGGGATTTTCATGGCACCTACCTCCTGCAGTTCCGGCAATGGATCTTTAGGCGTGCAGTCACGACGAACACACGGCGCAGCGTCGCGGATCGCATGGAGCACTGTTATGCTCGATTGCACACGAGCTAGGCGCGAATTCATGTTGCTCCTCGCGTGTTGCGCTTTCAAGAAGTTATTTCGTCGTCCAACGCACCATGATCGAGCAGCTGTTCAAATTCTTCTTTGTGTTCCTGTTCGTGGTTGAGCCTGTCTCCCTCATTCCGCTCTTCAATGGCCTGACCGACGGCGCAAGCCCGGCCTACAAGCACAGGATGGCTTTAAAGGCGGTGCTGATCTCCGGCGGCATCATCCTGCTGTTCGCAGTCGGCGGCGCCGACTTCCTCGCACTCATGGGAATAAGTCTTGCCGCCTTCCGGATCTTTGGCGGATTGCTGTTGTTTCTGATCGCGCTCGACATGGTGTATGCGCGCGAGTCGGGCACCCGCACCTCGACCACCGAACGCGCCGAAAATCAGCGCCGCGCGGATGTCTCCGTGTTCCCGCTGGCGTTTCCTTTTATCTCGGGTCCCGGCGCACTGGCGACCATCCTCCTGTGGTTTGGACCGGTCCATCTGGGCTCCCAGCCCATCCTGTTTCTCGGGCTTCTCGTCGCTGCTACGCTCGTGCTTGCGATAACGCTCGTCATGATGTGGCTTGCAATTCCACTGCAGCGCGTCCTTGGGGTGACCGGCGCCAACGTGACGAACCGTCTTGCGGGCGTGATTTTGGGCGCCCTAGCGGTGCAGTTCGTCATCGACGGTCTGCACAGCAGCTTTTAAGACGCGGGCATGGGCGCTGCCCTCCTGGGCTAGCGTGCGCGGAACGCCAGATCCCAGACTCCGTGTCCCAGGCGCTCACCGCGCGCCTCGAAACGGGTGCGCGCGCGCTCCTCGGGTCGCGGCACGAAGCGTGCTTCCGCGGCGAGGTTTTCCAGCTGCGGTGCCGCTTGCAGTACTTCGAGCATCTGGAGCGCATAGGGCTCCCAATCGGTCGCCAGGCGCAGCATCCCTGCCGGTCCCAGGCGCTCAGCAAGCATGGCAATGAATGCGTCCTGAATGAGGCGGCGTTTGTGATGACGCTTCTTGGGCCAGGGGTCTGGAAAGAGAATGAGCACTTCAGTAAGCGCGCGGCGCGGGATCTGCATTGCCAGCACCTCGACGGCGTCATGGCAGACGATGCGCAGATTCGTGATGCCGCGCTGTTCGATCGAGAGCAGCAGGCGTCCGACTCCCGGCCTATGGACCTCGATGCCCAGATAATCCCGCTCCGGGTGAACCGCGGCAAGTGCCGCCAAATGGTCGCCATTGCCGAAGCCGATTTCGAGCACCCGCTCGGCGTGCCGGCCAAAGATTGCATCTAGATCGAAAGGCTTCGCGTCAAAGGCAAGGCCGTATTTCGGCCACAACTCAAGGAGCGCCCGCTGTTGCGCGTCAGTCAGCCGTCCGGCGCGGGTGACGAATGAGCGCACGGCCCGCGGCTGTTGAGTTTGAGTCGGCTTATCCATCCGCGAAAGGCAAAGCTTATGAGGTGCGCGGCGTCAAATGCCAGGACTCGCGGCAGCTGCGTTATTCTAACATCGACGCAGCCTTTCGGGCCGCGAACACTGTGTGTCATGAGCGAAGCATTACTTATTTCAAATCTTATTCCCGCCATGTGGGTCGCGTGGGCGAGTTACTGGGTAGCGTCGGCGCGCGCAGCAAAGCTCAGCGTGCGTCGTGAATCGCGCGCCTCACGCCTGCTCAACCTCACACCGCTCGTCATTGGCGCCCTGTTGGTGGCAGTGCCTCATGTGCCCTCGCCGCTGTTTGCAACGCGCATCTTGCCGAGGTCTCTTGCGACCTACATTACGGGGGTTGCAATCGTCTTCATCGGTCTTGCATTCGCGATCTGGGCGCGGCGTCATCTCGGCACGAACTGGAGTGGCACGGTTACCGTGAAGCAGGATCACGAGCTCGTGCGCACCGGCGCCTACCGAATCGTCCGA
>DATCBZ010000142.1:0-10684 GCA_036511555.1 Steroidobacteraceae bacterium | reverse complement strand
GCACTGGCCTATCAGGACCTGTACTCGAAGGCGGCGCAGGTGTTCGAGGCAGGTGGTGGCGAGGCGCTCAGGCAATGGATTCAGAATCTAACCCCGGCGGCGCTGCGCGCACGAACCTTTGTGCTTGATTCCAGCGGCCATGATGTTCTCAATCGACCGCCGCCGAGCTATCCCGATACGGCGCGTGCCCGCTCCGCACGCTCAGCCGCCGTCATGGGCCCGATCGGTCGGTCACTAATGCTGGTTGGTGCCGACGGCAAGACGTTTCGAGTGATAGTGACGTCGGGAGCCTTTCGCGGGCCGCCGCGCCGCTTCGGTGAGCTTGAACTTCCGGGAGTGCGCGCCGCCACCTTGCTGATCGCACTGGTGGTGAGCGCGGTGGTCTGCTTCATTCTGGCGCGCTATCTCACCGCGCCGGTCGACCGGCTGCGCGATGCGACACAGCGCATTACCGCCGGGGATCTAAATGTTCGAGTCCTGCCAAGCCTGCAGGGCCGTAAGGATGACCTTGGACTGCTCGCCGCGGATTTCGACGTGATGGCTGAACGGGTGCGCAGCCTCATCGAATCCAAACAACAGCTGCTGCGCGATGTGTCGCATGAGCTGCGCTCGCCGCTCGCGCGGCTGCAGCTTGCCTTGTCGCTGGCGCAGCGCGGCGATGCGGGCGTGGGTGAAAATCTGAACCGCATTGGACGTGAAGCTGACCGCCTCGAACAGCTGATTGCGCGCTCGCTGTTGCTCGCACGCCTGGAGCGTCCGGCACTCGGAATTGAACGCGAACGGCTTGATATTGCTGCGCTCCTTGAGGAAATCGTCGCCGACGTTGCAATCGAAGCCGACGCGCGCAATTCGCATGTGCAGTTGCAGACGTCCGGAACGCTCGAACTGATGGGCGACCGGGAGGCTTTGCGCAGCGCCTTCGAGAACGTACTGCGCAATGCCGTGCGTTATAGCCCGACTGGTTCACAGCTGAACATGAGCGCGCAGGGCAGCGCCGCGGCGATAGAGGTTGAAATCAAGGATCAAGGTCCGGGAGTCCCTGAGAAGGACCTGGGGCTGATCTTCGAGCCTTTCTATCGAGTCGATGCGGCGCGCGGGCGTGCGGAGGGAGGCGAGGGGCTGGGGCTCGCCATCGCCGCACGTGCTGTAACCCTGCACCACGGCACAATCGAAGCGCGCAATCTGCAAGGAACCGGACTTGCGGTTCGTATCGCTCTGCCGGTCGGCGCCTGATAAGAAAGAGCCGCCCTTGCGGGCGGCTTCCAACGGCGGTCAGAGACTATGGACGGCGAATTTCGGGTCTCACAGGGGGGGAGAGGAGATCACGAGTCGAGCATCCACGCCGGGATAATATTCCAACGTACGGTGTGACTAACGCGGCCGAATAAAGTTGTATCCATTAAAGTTTCTTAAGAATTCTTAGGCCGTGGCCATTCGCACACCGTTGTGCATTGCATCAGCGCACTGGGCTTGCGCTGCGCGTGAGCTTCTAATGGCGCCGTCAATGCGCGGTTACTGGGCCCAGCCGCGCGCGCGCTCGAGCGCAAGTGCCCAGCGCGCAAGCCGGTGACCGGCTTCATCGCGGCTCATGCTGGGCTCAAAGACCCGCTCGATCTGCCAGTTGCGCGCGATGTCTTCCAGACTCGCCCAGAATCCGATCTGCAAGCCTGCAAGATAGGCCGCTCCAAGGGCGGTCGTCTCGGTGATCTTCGGACGCAGCACCGCGATTCCCAGTAGGTCAGCCTGAAACTGCATTAAAAAGTTGTTGGCTGTGGCGCCGCCATCGACGCGCAATTCGAGCAGCGGCTGTGCGGCGTCGCGCTGCATCGCGGTGAGTAGATCCGCGCTCTGGAACGCAATCGACTCGAGCGCCGCACGCGCGATGTGCGCTCGCGTGCTGCCGCGTGACAGACCCACGATCGTGCCACGCGCGCGTGGGTCCCAATGTGGACTTCCCAGGCCTGCGAATGCGGGAACCAGATACACGCCATCGCTGTCAGCGACGCTTGCGGCAAGTGCCTCAACGTCCGCCGTACTCTCGATGATGCGTAATGAATCGCGTAACCACTGCACAACTGCACCGGCGACAAATACGCTTCCCTCGAGCGCATAGTGCGTTTCGAGGCTCTGCCAGGCGACAGTCGTCAAAAGTCGGTGCTGTGAGTGCAGCGGCCGTGTGCCGGTGTTCATCAGAGCGAAGCAGCCGGTGCCGTAGGTATTCTTAGCCATGCCTGGTTTGAAGCAGCCCTGGCCAAAGAGCGCCGCCTGCTGATCTCCTACGATGGCAGCGACGGGAATTTCGCGCCCGAACAAATTGGTCGTTAATCCGCCCGCGCCGCGCGCGGCATTGGCAATGACCCGCGGCAAGCACGCGGAGGGGATCCCAAATAACCCGAGCAGCAGCGGGTCCCACTCGCAGCTATGCAGATTGAAAAGCAGTGTGCGACTTGCGTTCGTCGCGTCGGTGACGTGATGCTGGCCGCGGGTCAGCTGCCAAACAAGCCAGCTGTCAATGGTACCGAACGCAAGTTCGCCTCGTTCGGCGCGTACGCGTGCGCCGGGTACATGCTCCAGAAGCCAAGCAAGTTTAGTGGCTGAGAAGTACGGATCGAGGAGCAGTCCCGTGCGACGTGCGATGTCTGGCTCGTGCCCCGCCGCTCGCAATTGCTCGCAGTGCGCCGCCGTGCGGCGGTCTTGCCAGACGATTGCGCGCGCAATCGGTAGGCCGGTAGTTCGATCCCACAGCACGGTAGTTTCGCGCTGGTTGGCGATGCCGATGGCCGCGATATCGGTCGAGGCGGCGCCGGCTTTTTCGAGTACTGCCGTTACGAGGCTTGCCTGGCACTGCCAGATCTCGAGCGCATCGTGTTCCACCCACCCGGATTCGGGGTAGTACTGCGTTACTTCGCGCTGCGCGCTTGCGACGGGGGTTGCATTGTGATCGAAGAGAATCGCACGCGAACTTGTCGTGCCCTGATCGAGCGCGAGAATGAATCGACTCATCGGCTTGCCAGCCAGCGCGCCAGGCATTGCGCGCTCTCCGGTGGAGCATGTAATCCGAGCTTGGTGCGGCGCCAAAGAATGTCCGCTGCGCTGCGCGCCCATTCTTCGCGACACAGATATTCAATTTCACGCTCGCGAAGCTGCGGCAGAACTTCCTCGCCGAGATCGGTGAGTGAGGCGGCGCCGCCGAGCATGCGATCAATGTTGCTGCCGTAGGCTCGTGCGTAACGTACGCGCAGCTCCGCTGGCAGCCACGCGTAGCGCCGCGCTAAGACACGCAGGAAGGACGCAAAGCTGCCACCCGCAAGATCCCCGCCGGGAAGAATCGCGCGCTGCGTCCATGGGCGAGCGCGATTTCCGAGACGCTGGGCAAGCTTGTCGACTGCTTCGGCGGCAAGGCGTCGATAGGTGGTAATCTTGCCGCCGAAGACGGAGAGCAGCGGTGCTCGGTCGCCGTCGAGTTCGAGTGCGTAGTCGCGCGTAACAGCGGTTGGATCCAGCGATGCGTCCTCAATGAGCGGGCGCACGCCCGCATAACTCCAGACCACATCAGCAGGCCCGATCTGACGCCTGAAATATCTATTGACCATAGCGCAGAGGTATTCAATTTCGGCCGATTCGATGTGTACATCCGCAGGCTCGCCGCGGTATTCGACATCGGTCGTGCCAATAAGCGTGAAGTCCTCCTCGTAGGGAATCGCAAACACAATGCGCCGATCGGTATTCTGAAAAATGTAGGCGAAGCGGTGCGCGAAGAGTTTTGGCACCACGATGTGACTTCCCTTTACAAGACGTATGTGGTGCGCAGTGCGCAGCGGCGTCGCGCCGCGTACGAAACTGCTGACCCACGGCCCGGTGGCGTTAACGACGGCGCGAGCGGCCACAGCGCGCAGACCGGTGCGATCGCGCAGTGAGGCGTGCCACAGGTTAGCGACGAGGTCGATGCGTTCGCAGCGCGTGCCGGTGACAACCGTGGCGCCGTGCAAAGCTGCGTCCTGCGCGTTCAGCACCACCAGTCGCGCATCATCGACCCAGCCGTCCGAGTAGGTAAAGCCGCGGCTGAAACGCGACTGCAACGCACTGCCGGCCGGGTGAGCGCGCAGGTCGATCGCGCACGACGCTGCGAGGCGGCGGCGCCGGGCCAGATGATCGTAGAGAAAAAGGCCGGCGCGGATCATCCACATTGGCCGTAAATGTGCGTCGTGCGGCATGACAAAGCGCAGCGGCCGCATGATGTGCGGAGCCGCTGCCAGTAGCAGCTCGCGCTCCTGCAAAGCTTTGCGCACCAGGGCGAAGTGCCGCTCCTCAAGATAGCGCAGACCGCCGTGTATCAGCTTCGTGCTGGCGGAGGAAGTATGTGACGCAAGATCATCCTGTTCGCACAAGAGGACCGATAGGCCGCGGCCGGCCGCATCGCGCGCGATGCCGGTGCCATTGATACCGCCGCCGACGATAAGAAGATCATAGCTTTCCACTGCGGCCATCTTGCCATGCACGCAGATTGTGTCCATCGTTTGGCGATGAGGAAACCAACCTCCGCGCGCTTCATCGAGGTGAATTTGAAAAAGATTCGCCTAAGCCGCGGCGGACGCAGCGTACTGCGCGATTTGGACTGGACGATTTGTCCGGGGCAGCGTTGGATCGTCGCCGGTGCAAACGGTGCCGGTAAGACGCAGCTCCTTAAGCTCGTGGCCGGTGCCGTGTGGCCGACACCGCTCACCGGTGGCTCGCGCATCTACAAGTGGCGCGGCGAGACTTGGACCACTCCGGGCGAAGTTAAGGACGGCATCGCCTATATCGGCGCTGAACGCCAGGACAAATACGAGCGCTACGGCTGGAACCACACGGTCAGCCAAATCATCGGCACCGGATTGCATGGCAGCGACATTCCGCTTGATCTCCTCTCTGCCGCCGATGAGCGCCGCATCGAACGAATTCTGGGCAAGCTTTCGATCGCGCAGTTATCGGCGCGACGCTTCCTGACGTTGTCGTATGGCGAGCGACGCTTGGTACTGCTTGCGCGTGCGCTCGCTTCCCGCCCGGCGTTACTGCTGCTTGATGAATTGTTGAATGGTCTCGACGCGGTCCATCGGCAACACGCTCTGGTATGGCTACAGCATAGCGGCCGTTCGATGCTGCCATGGGTACTCGCCACACACCGGCTCGAAGACGTGCCCGCGAGCGCAACGCATGCGCTCGTGCTCGAGCGCGGCGGCGTGGTCTATCGCGGCGCCCTGGCGCAAGCGCCGCTTGCACGCCAACTGCAAGCGCGCACCACAAATTCGGTGGTGCGCTCTGCCCATGCCCGCACGATCGCGCCTCCACGGCCGCCGAGGCTACTCGTTCAGTTGACGCGCGCGTGCGTATATCTTGACGAGCACGTGGTACTTACCGATGTGTCCTTTAGCGTGCGCGCGGGCGAATGTTGGGTCGTGCATGGCCCAAACGGCTCCGGCAAGACGACGCTCTTGCGCACGCTCTACGGCGATCATGGTGTTGCGGTCGGCGGCACAATCGAGCGCACCGGCATCAAAGCCGGAGTGCCGCTTGAAGTGTTTCGCCGCCGGGTCGGACTGGTCGCGCCGCATCTGCAAACGGACCAGCCGCCGGATCTCTTGGTCCACGACGCGGTGCTCTCGGGTTGCTCCGCGGCGATCGGACTCGTTGATGCATCCAGTCGGGCTCAACATCTCGCCGCAACGCGGCTCCTTGCCCGCTTCGGGCTGGCGCGGCTTGCTGCGCGCGGGCTTGCTGAGCTCTCCTATGGGCAGTTGCGACGGGTACTCTTTGCACGCGCTTGGATCAATGATCCGCGCCTACTGTTACTCGATGAAGCCTTTGCCGGAGTTGACACTGGAACTCGCCGCACGCTGCAACTCATGGTTCGGGATGCGAACGCGCGCGGCACTGCGATTGTCATGGCGACGCATCATCGCAGCGAATGGCCGACGGGGACGACACACGAACTTGAGCTGACCGATGGCAGAGTGCGCTACGCAGGCTTGGTACGAGCGCACTGATTGGCAGCTGCAGTACTCGGTTCAGGCATTGCGCACCCGGGCCGTGCCGTTCATGATTTGTCTTCGCCAGCGGCCCGATGCTGTCGCTGCATTTTTCATCCCCGGATCTCTAACGACTGATGCGTACGCTCTTTTTTGTCGCGGTGATCGATATTTTGGGGTTCGGCATTCTAATTCCATTGGTACCGTACATGGCGGAACGCTTCGGCGTCACCCCGATACTCATCACTCCGATCCTCGGCACCTACTCACTCTGTCAGCTCATTGCAGCGCCGCTGTGGGGTCGCCTGAGCGACCGCTACGGGCGCCGCCCTATTTTAATGTCGAGCCTTGCGGGCGCCTGCGTCTCCTATCTCCTGCTCGGGCTCGCTCACAGCGTCGTTGGGTTGGTTGTTGCGCGGGCGCTCGCTGGCTTTATGGCCGGAAATATCGCCGCAGCGTTTGCGTATGCCTCGGATATCAGCACTCCCGCGCAGCGCGCCAAATCTATGGGCATGGTGGGTGCAGCCATCGGCATAGGCTTCATGCTCGGCCCAGCCATCGGCGGCTTGCTTGCCGGTGATAACATTCAAACCGCGAACTTCCTCCTGCCCGCAACGTTCTCGGCGGCATTGACCCTCGTGGCCATTGCACTGGTCTTTTTTGTTTTGCGCGAAAGCCACATCCCCGAGTGGCATACCCCGGCGGACCCAGTGATTCGCCCAAGCGCGCTGTCGTTGCTGATGCGACGTCCGGCGCTGCGAACCATCGCCGCGGCATCCTTTCTCGTGACCTGCTCGCAGGCCATATTCGAATCCATTTTCGCGATCTGGGCTCTGCACAAATTCGATTTCGGGCCGCGCACGGTGGGTCTAGTGCTGTTCGGGCTCGCCTTTATCGCGGTCAGCGTACAAGGCGGTCTCGTGCGAGTGTTGGTGCCGCGCTTGGGTGAAGGACGTCTTGCGATCTACGGCGTGACGAGTTACGTCGCAGGGCTCGTTGTCGTCGCGATCGCCGGCAACTTGCTATTGACATTTGTAGGACTCGCTCTTTGTGGCGTCGGCGGCGGCGCGTTCATTCCATGCGCATCTGCGCTTGCCTCCAAGCAGGCAGATGCGCGCGATCGTGGAGCGGTCATGGGGACCTATCAGGCCGGTGCGAGCCTCGCGCGAGCTCTGGTGCCGCTCGTATCCGGAGCGATCTATGCGAACCTTGGACCCAGTGCGCCGTTTTTCGCAGGCGCGGCCGTGACGGCACCCGCAGCTTGGCTCGTGTGGCGCGCGGTGCGCCTACCGCCGCCGCCCGATGGCTCAGTGCCGCGCGCTCGTCGACATATTTGAAACTGCGCGCATCCGAACGCGCGGGCCGAGGTTCAAATCGAGATTTCGGTCTCAAATATTGAAACCGCCTGACCGATGATCCACACGCCATCGATACCGCCGTTGCGTGTCTCAAGTTCCACGGTGACCCGGCCGGGACGCTGCATGTAGTGGCCTTGGCTGCCGCAGAACGTGGTGCGTTCGCCGGTCTGCGCCAGCAAACCCAGACTTGCAAGGTACACTCCCAGAAGGCCGTGGGCGTTGCCGCTGACCGGATCCTCTGCGATACCCAAGGCAGGGCAAAACATGCGCGACTCGGTGAGGCAGCCCTGCTTTTGCGGCGCCAGAGTGAAGACAAAATAGCCTGCAGCGCCGAGCTGTGCCGAGAGGGTATTGAGTCGCGCCGGATCGGGCTTTAACTGTTTCAGCTGCTCCGTACCCTGTACGCCGACCATGAGTCGCGAGCTTCCGGCTCCGACTATGCGCAGCGGACAGCGGTCGTCAAGGTCGTCCGTAGCAAGCGCGAGGGCGTCGAGCACGGCGAGCCGCTCGCGATCATTCAGGACGCGGCCAAGCGGTGGGCTTTTCTGGCGAATCGCGATCTGGCGGTCATCGCCTGCGCCGCGAACTTCGATGTCGACGACGCCAGCTTTGGATTTCTGTCGCAGGCGATCGGTGGCACCGCGTCGACGTGAGAGCACGTACTGTGCGGCGACCGTTGCATGGCCGACGAAGCCCGCTTCGGTGCGAGGCGTAAAGAACCTTGCGCGCAGGTCATGATCGTCGCCGTCTGCGCCAAATAAGAAGGCCGTGTCGGCATTGTTCAGCTCGCGTGCGATGGCAAGCATCTGCACATCGTCGAGCCCATCGGCATTGAGCACGACGCCCGCCGGATTGCCGGTAAAAGGGGTGCGAGTAAAGGCATCGATCTGGTGAATCTGAATAGTGCGCGCCATCGCGTGTTCTTTGGCCTAGCCCGAAAGGGGGGCGATTCTAGTCCCTTCTGGGCGCCGATAACGACTTGCAATAGCGACGGTCACGCATACCATAGACCTAATCAACCCCAGGGGTGGTCCGCGTAGGGACCTGAGATGCCGTTGCACCGGCGAACCCGTTGAACCTGATCCGGTTAGTACCGGCGTAGGGAGCAGGCGTTCATGAAGTCCTTTCTCCATTTTCATAAGCTTATTCAATGGCTTGTGATCGTGACGTGCAGCACGGGACCGGCTTGTTGGGCGGGTCCGGCAGCCTCTGAAACGGCGCTTGATGAGGTTGTGGTGACGGCGACCCTGCGGCCGTCACCGGCGCTTGAAGTGCCCGCGAGCGTTTCGATCTTGGATGCTGCCACGCTCAAGGATGCCGGCCAGGAGCATTTCGAGGACGTGTTGGCGCTGGTACCGAATCTGAATTGGGCGGGCGACACCTCACGCCCAAGATACTTTCAACTGCGCGGGATCGGCGAGCTTGAGCAGTATCAAGGAGCTCCCAATCCGTCTGTTGGGTTCCTGATCGACGACATTGATTTCAGTGGCTTGGGTAGCGCGGCGACGCTGTTTGACGTCGAGCAGATCGAAGTGTTGCGCGGGCCGCAGGCGACACGCTACGGTGCCAACGCGCTCGCCGGGCTTATCTATGTCACGAGCGCAGCGCCGGAAGAGCAATTCGACAGTCACCTCGAGCTAGGCGCGGGCGATTACAACTCCAAAGACGTGGGGGGTGTCATCACTGGACCGGTGGGCGCGCTGGACTCCGCATTTCGCCTCGCGGTGCAGCACTATTCGACGGATGGTTACTACCGCAACGCCTATCTCAACCGAGACGACACTGACCGCCGCGGTGAACTGACGCTACGCGCCCGCTGGCGCTATCAGCCGTCAGCAGATCTGCGCGTTGATCTGAGCGTGCTGCACGTGCAGATCGACAATGGCTACGATGCATTTTCGATAGATAATTCGCGCACGACGCAGTCGGACGAGCCGAGCGTTGATGCACAACATTCGACCGGCGCATCGCTGCGCGCGAATTACTCGGGTCTAGGCGCCGCGACGCTCACCGTCATCGGCACTGCGGCGCAGACCTATGTCAAATACGGCTATGACGGGGACTGGGGAAACCCGATCTTGTGGGCGCCATACATTTACAACTATACCGAGCTGCAGAACCGCAATCGCAGCACGCAGAGCCTCGAGGTGCGTCTGGGAACGAGTCACGAGCACGGCGTGGAATGGCTGTTCGGTTTGTATGCGCTCAGGCTTAAAGAATCTCTGACCGATACAAGCGCCGGCATCTACCAAACAGATCCAACTGATCCGGCGACGGCGTCGATCACCGACACCGTTGTCGCGAGCCATTACCACTCCCAGAACGCAGCAATTTTCGCGGAGCTTGATGGCGAGTTGGCAAGGCAGTTGCGCTGGTCACTCGGTGTACGCGGCGAACAGCGTACCGCAAGCTACCATGATCTGACCACCAACCCGGGTGTTCCAGACGCAAGCAACAACTTTCATCCTTCCAATGACCTGTGGGGCGGACATGCCTCGCTCACCTACCTTTGGACGGCGTCGCAGAGCCTTTATCTATTGGCGGCGCGCGGCTACAAGGCCGGCGGTTTCAATTTGAGCCAAGGATTGTTGCCTAACCAGATCCAGTTTGGTCCGGAGTCGGACCTCAACTTTGAGGCCGGCTACAAGGGTCAGCTGTTTGAGGGTCGACTGCGCCTCAATTCCGACGTTTTCTACACGATCAGAAAATCCCTGCAACTTAAGACGAGCGAGCAGCTTGATCTTGCCAACCCGGACGATTTCACGCTTTTTACCGGCAACGCCGACAGCGGTCGAAATTATGGTCTGGAAACCGAGCTGGCGTGGCGCGCGAGCGCGCGGCTGACCTGGGGCGCATCGGTTGCACTGCTGCAAACACAGTACCACGGCTTCATGCAGAACGGGGTGCTGCTGCCGGACCGTGAGTTGGCAAATGCGCCGCATTGGCAGGCGGCTTTGAACCTCACCTATCGCGACGCGCGCGGCGCCTTCGCACGCGCGGACCTGAGCGGCATGGGCAGCTATTATTTTGATCTGCCGCCGAACGAAACCACATCGCACGCTTACGGCCTTGTGAATGCCAAGCTCGGCTGGGAAGCGCTCCATTGGTCGGCATATCTGTGGGGGCGTAACCTGCTTAACAAGACCTATGCGGTGCGCGGCTTCTACTTCGGCGATGTACCGCCAAATTTCCCCAATGAGCTCTATGTACAGCTCGGCGATCCGCTCACTTGGGGCGTCAACTTCACTTACTCACTGCGGTGAATCACATGCAAATTGGAATCGAAATCAGCCTCTATCCCCTTAATGCGGAATTCATTCC
>DATCBZ010000141.1:0-2653 GCA_036511555.1 Steroidobacteraceae bacterium | reverse complement strand
TCCCCGTGCCGCGGCTGCATTGGACCGAGCGGCTGCAGCAAACGCTACGCCGGGATGCCTGTGTGCGGCTTGAGAACTGGGCTGAAGCGGAGAATCTTGCCCCGGAAACCGTATCAAGGGGCTTTCGCCGCGCCTTTGGCGTCGCGCCCAGGGCCTTCAGGCTCGAAAGCCGTGCACGGCAGGCTTGGAATCGGATTTTGACCGCAAACTCGCCGCTCACCGACATTGCCTTTGACTTCGGCTTTGCTGACCTTGCGCATCTGACTCGTGCAGTTCGCGCATTGACGGGGGCGCCGCCGAGTTTCTGGCGGCAACGCAGCGCCGCAAACGCTCCTGCAGGTCAAGTGCATTCAAGCTAGGCGCCTACCGCATTGGGCATACTGCGCTCACTCCGGCCACCGCGAAGCTGCGAAGGTTTTTATGCCCAATACGAGTCGCCGTCAGTTTCTCGCGCTCGCCGTGGCACTCAGCGCCGCCGGCGCATGGGCACGGCCGAGGTCCGCGCAATCGAGGATCGCCTGGCGCGAACAGCGCGATGCCTATCCGGAAGGTGTCGCATCGGGAGATCCGTGCGCCGATACCGTGATCCTTTGGACGCGCTACCCCTCCCATGCGCGCACGGCTGTAAAACTGAGCGTTGAAATCGCCGAGGATCCCGCGTTCAAACGGGTGATCGCCTCCTCCGTCGCAAAAGCCTCGTCGCAGTCAGACTGGACCTGCCGCGTGCTCGTCGGACATTTAACGTCCAGCACCACCTACTGGTACCGCTTCACCGATCAACATGGCGCAGGCAGCCGGATTGGCCGCACGCGTACTGCGCCGGCCGATGATGCGAACTATTCGCCCAGGTTCGCATTCGTGAGCTGCCAAAACGTCACTCAAGGAGCTCAGAACGCCTATCGACGCATGATCTATGAAGACGAACGCGCCGCGGCGGATCAGCAGCTCGACTTCGTGTTCCATCAGGGCGATTTCATCTACGAGCTCGTCTGGTATCCGGAGGATCGACCGCAGGGCATGTACGACCGACGACTTCGTGACCTCATTCGCTACGCGAACGGGGAGAAGATCCGGGACTTTCATGTGCCGACCACGGTGGACGACTATCGGACCGCATACCGCGCGTATCTTCACGATCCTGATTTACAAGACGCACGAGCCCGCTGGCCGTTCGTCACCATGTGGGACAACCACGAGTTTTCATGGCTAGGCTATCAAGGCCTGCAAATCTTTGAAGGCCAAACGCGCCCTGCGCAGACACGCAAGGTTGCAGCCAATCAAGCATGGTTTGAATACCAGCCAGCACGCATCTATAAGCCGAGCGGCGCCTCTCTCGAGCGCTTTGATGCGCCGCGCGTGGTCGATGCGCCCATTTCAAAATTCGATGAGCATGGGTTGGGACAGGAACCCAACAATCTCGCCGCCATCGGCAGCCTGCGTGGCTATCGCTCCATCCGCTGGGGTCGCAACGTCGAACTTTTTCTAACCGATCAACATAGCTATCGCTCCGAAGATCCGCTGCTGCGGCCTGAGGCAAAAGCGCTTTCAAACGAGGATTTCCCCGAGCTCATTCCCGAAGAAGCCGCCCAGATCCTCGATGCCGGGCGCGAATATGCCGGCCGGCAACCTCCGGCAGTCATTCGTGGTGGCCGCGAGGAGATCGTTAACTTTCGCAAAGACAGTGCGCCGCAATCGATTTTTGGGAGCGAACAGAAGCACTGGTTCTTCGGCCGTCTGCAGGCATCCACGGCAACCTGGAAGCTGTGGGGAGACACGCAGGGAACCCTCGACTGGCGCGCCGATCTGCAGAACCTGCCCGCCGGCGTCGGCAAAACGTGGCCGGGGCGCGGCTACGCGACCGTTGCAAGTGGCGATCACAGTAACGCCTATTTGGAGCGCGCCGAGATCTACGATCTTGTGCGGGCCCGTGGCATCACGGGCTTTGCGACCATCTCCGGCGATCGCCACAGTTTCTGGGCCGGATTGGCGGCCAGCGCCCTGCCACCCGCGAAGTTCGAGCCGGTGGGTGTTGCCTTTGTCGCGGGATCCATTTCGGCGCCTGGACTCGTCGAGGCATTCGAACACACTCTGCCGAAGGATCATCCTCTGTACGGGCTGTATCTCGTCCAACTTCCCGGCCATCCCAAGCCACAGCCGACCGTAAATCTACTGCTGCACCATGGCGTGCGCGCCTGCCTTGAGTACGCACGCACAGGAGATGCCGCGGCAGCGCGCCGCCTATCAAATCCCGAGCTTGCACCGCATGTGTCATTTCTCGATCTGGGCGGTCACGGCTACGCGGTCGTTCGCGCAAGTGCGACAGAGCTCGAGTGCGAGTTTGTCTGCATCGATCGGCCACTGGAGAGATCCGAACGCGCCGACGGCGGCCCGCTGCGCTATCGGGTTGTTCACAAGTCACTGCTATGGAAGGCGGGTGAGCGTCCCGAATTGACGCAGGAGCTCTTGGAAGGAAGTGCTGACTTGTCGATCTAGAACTTTTTTGCGGATTGCCGGTAGCGCGACGGTGTATCGCTTGCTCCGGCAGTACGTTGCGGCGCCGCTTTCTCGAACCCTTAGCCGACACAGAACTTCGCAGCGCGCAGCACAAGCGGCCGCGTCGCCGGCTGATACCACACCGCCCAAGTGGCCTCAT
>DATCBZ010000140.1:0-3910 GCA_036511555.1 Steroidobacteraceae bacterium | reverse complement strand
TGATCGTGGGGACGCTGACCGCGGTTGGGCTGGTGCTGGTGTCGCCGAACATGACCTATCCCCAAACCGAAATTGCGACTGCGCAGAAAGTAATCGCTGCCGCACCGACCAAGCATGCAACCTTGCAGTCCGCAGTCGATGCCGCAACTGAGCCTGCGGCCAACGCGAAAGCACGCGCGGCCCTTAAGAAGGGCGACGCCGAGGCGACGGCGGCCGAGGCGACCGTTACCAAATTTAGCGGCCAGACGACGAGTCTCGTGGGACTTGAGAAGCCGCTGACGCAGCTTAAGAACCCCGGTATCTATTCGATTCCGCTTGGCTTCCTGGGGGTCATTTTGGGCTCGCTGCTGTGGCGTCGCGACAAAAAGGCCGAAGAGATGTGGGAAGAGCTGTACGTGCGGCAGAACACCGGCATTCAAGCTGAATTACTTTGACAGCGAGCGCTGCTGCGCGCGCCGGCGCGCAGCGGTGGCGCAGCTTCAGCGATGGTCACGAAAGATGAGCGGATGCTCTTCGCGGTAGGGGCTTTCGCTGCGGGCGACGGCCTCGGTCACCAGGTGATGGTGCGGCGAGAGGTCGCAGACCGGATCCGTATTCGCCGCATCGCCCGTCAATAAATACGCCTGGCACCGGCAGCCGCCGAAGTCCTTGGTTTTCTCAGGACAGCTGCGACAGGGCTCCTTCATCCAGGCGTCGCCGCGGAAGTGATTGAAGCTTGGCGAGTCATACCAGATCGACTCGATGCTCTGATCGCGCACGTTCGGAAAATCAAGGCCCGGCAGCATGCGCGCCGCGTGACACGGCAGCGCACAGCCGTCCGGTGCAATCGTGAGGAAGATCGAACCCATACCATTCATGCACGGCTTGGGGCGGCGCTCGAAGTAGTCGGGCACGACGAAAAAGATGCGCATGTTCTGGCCGCTTTGTTCGCGAAAGCGCTGCGTCGTCGCCTCGGCGCGCTGCAGTTGCTCGCGGCTTGGCAGCAGGCGATCGCGATTCTTGAAAGCCCAACCGTAATACTGGGTATTGGCGAGCTCCACATAGTCCGCGCCCATCGACTGCGCCATCTTCAAGATCTCCTCGACGTGGTCAATGTTGAGGCGGTGCAAAACCACGTTGAGCACCATCGGATAGTCGTATTTCTTGATGAGCGCGGCGACTTTCGACTTAAGCTCAAAGGTGCGCGTGCTGCTCAAGAAATCGTTCATCTGTTTGGTGCTGTCCTGAAAGGACAGCTGGACATGATCAAGGCCTGCGGCCTTCAGCGCCTGCAGGCGCGTCTCGTTGAGGCCGACGCCCGAAGTGATGAGATTGGTATAAAAGCCGAGCTCGTGAGCAGCGCCGACGATCTCTTCGAGATCATCCCGTACCAAGGGCTCGCCACCGGATAAACCCAGCTGCACCGCGCCGAGGGCGCGCGCTTCGCGCAAGACCCGCAGCCAGTCTGCCGTCGTCAGTTCCGCCCCGGTTTTTGAAAAATCGGTGGGGTTGTAGCAGAACACGCAGTGCAGAGGGCACTTGTACGTCAGTTCAAGCAGGAGCCAAAGCGGCGGACCTGGGCGGCTGACTTGCGCGTTCAAGCTCGAACCTCCAGCCAGTTCTTGGCGACTGCCATGGATATGAAGGCGGCCACGTCAGCCTCAAGGCCACCGGTCGTGAAAGTGCTCTCGAGGTCAGCGGTGATTTCGGCGACGGTGCGCGCGCCGTCGCAACGCTTCATGATCTCACCGGCGCTGCCGTTGAGTTTGATCATGCCTTCGGGATATAGCAGCACGTGTGCGCTTTGCGCAGGCTCCCATTGCAACCTGAAGCCCTTACCCAGGACGGGTTTGGCGGTTACGGCAATGGTATCCATGTCTGCGGCGCACGCCGTCGTGCGCGATCGGTCTGTGGCTAGGGAGTCGGGCGCAGCCCGCTTGCGCGGGCCGGCGCCCTGCGAACTTCAACGATTTGCGATGTACATCGTGATTTCCATGCCGAACCGGAAATCAACAGCTGTCGGGGTTTCCCATTTCATAAGTATCTCCTTCATCAATAAACAAACGGCCGCCGAGCCATGCCGTACAGCTCGTATCCTCTACCTCGGGGGGGCTCGCGCACAGGGGGGGATCATGAAACTCGCCTCATGATTTTCATGAGTCCCGCGCGGCCGCCCTAAAACCCATGGGCGCTGCTAACATCGAAGCCACCGATGAAGCTGCGCACTCGCCTGAATCTCGTGGTGTCGGGCCTCACGGCCGCGTTTGTAATCGTGCTGATATCCGCCGAGATCCAGGCCACGCGCTCCTCGATCCGCGAGGAAATCGAGGCGGCGAACCGCGTTGCCGCCCAGCTCCTGGGACGGCTGGCTTATGTCTACTCGACCGCCGGCGGCCCGGAGCTCGTGCCACCGCTTCTGGAGCAGTTAGGGCACGTGCGCGCCAACGACATCGTGCTGACGAGCAGCGACGGGCACCTCATGTATCGTTCGCCGCCACCCACTTACAAGGCCGGGCGAACCGTGCCCGTCTGGTTCAACCGTTTGATGTCGCCAGCCCCAGCGCAATACACATTCGCGCTTCCCGGCGGCATCCAGTTGAGCGTTGCCGCCAATGCGTCGCGCGCCGTGCTCGACGCCTGGGATGACTTCATACATCTCCTGGGTCTTGCCAGCATCATGCTCGTCGTCTTCAACGGCGTCGCTTTCTGGTCGGTGCGCCGCGCGCTGGTCGCATTCCCCGTCATTACGGACGGTCTGGTGCGCATCCAAAAGGGCGACCTCACCTACCGCTTGCCGCCGCTTGATGGTTTCGAAGCGCGCGCGATCGGCGCCGCCTTCAACCGCATGGCGCAGGCCATTGAGGATAAGGTGCGGGCGGAGCGCAAGGTTCACGAGGCGGAGACGCGTCTCGATGAGCGCCGCGAGATGGCGCTTCTGGTCGAGCAGCGCGTTGAGGAGGAGCGACGTCTGATTGCTCATGAGCTGCACGACGAGTTCGGTCAATCTGTGACCGCGATCCGCAGCCTTGCGATGGCGATCGCGACTCAAGCCGGCGCGCGCGATCCGCCGACCGGCGAGACCGCGCGGCTGATCTCCGATGAGGCGGCGCGTTTGTACGATGCGATGCACGGCCTCATTCCGCGCCTCATGCCGCTGTCGCTCGATACGCTCGGCCTTGCGGATACGCTCGAAAATTTGATCCGCGACTGGCAGCGCCGCAACCCGTCGATCAAATTGACGCTGCATCATGACCTCGCAGGAGAGCTGGGCCCAAGTGTGACGCTTGCGATCTATCGCGTGGTACAGGAGGGCCTCATCAACGCGCTGCGTCACGCACAGGCCTCAAACATTGAGATCACCGCGCGCTCGGATGCCGAGCACATTGTCGTCAGCGTCGCGGACGATGGCATCGGCATGAGCACGGAAGGCGCGCAGCCGGGGCATTTTGGATTGCGCGGCCTTGCCGAGCGGGTCGCGCACCTCGGCGGGCGCTTCGAGGTCGGGCGTTGCGTGCCGCACGGCGTGCGCCTGAGCGCGAAAATCCCGCTCACGGTGCCGGCATGATTCGTGTGCTGCTGGTCGATGATCATGCGGTGGTGCGCATGGGTTTTCGGTTGCTGCTGCAATCGCAGAGCGAGATGTCGGTGATCGCCGAGGCCGAGTCCGGCGAGGTCGCCTGTCAGCGTTATCTCGAGTTGAATCCCGACGTCGTCGTAATGGATCTTGCGATGCCGGGCATGGGCGGCCTGGAAGCGCTGCGACGCATCCGCGCACACCACCCGCAAGCGCGGGTACTGACCTTGTCGGCGCAGGATGATCCCATGCATGCGCGCCGTGCGCTGCGCGAAGGGGCGCTCGGATTTTTGTCAAAGCGCAGCGCGCCCGAAGCCCTGATCGAAGCGGTGACGGCGGTCGCGGGCGGCCAGCGCT
>DATCBZ010000139.1:0-2032 GCA_036511555.1 Steroidobacteraceae bacterium | reverse complement strand
CCCGTGATGCGTGCCGAGCTGCACGCGCTCGGGCGTCTCGATCGGCCCCGGGCTCGCGGGCAGAAAGCGCGACAGAAATTCCCGAAACGGCCGCTCGCCGATAAAGCAAATTCCGGTGCTGTCAGGCTTGTCGAACACCGGCAGCCCCGCGCGGCGCGCGCGCTCACGCACGGCTCCTTTATCAATTTCCCCAAGCGGCATCAGGGTGCGCGCGAGCTGCTCGCGCGCGACGGCGTGCAGGAAGTAACTCTGGTCCTTCGCCGCATCGGCGCCCTTGTGCAATTCGACCCCGGCATCCGTGCGCACCAGCCGGGCGTAGTGGCCGGTCGAAAACCACGCCGCGCCCAGGCGTCGCGCATAGGCGAAGGCTGCGCCGAATTTGATTTCGCGATTGCAAAGCACGTCGGGATTGCCGGTGCGGCCGGCACGCTGCTCAGCGAGAAAGTGCGCAAAGACGCGCGCCCGATACTCAGCAGCGAAACTCACGCGATGCACGGGTATGCCCAGTTCGCGTCCGACGGCGCGTGCATCCTGGTAGTCCTGGGCCGCCGTGCAATACGAGGTATCATCCTCGTCCCAGTTGCTCATGAAGAGCCCCTGAACCTCCCAGCCTGCCTCCTGCAGCAGGAGCGCGGCGACGGCCGAATCCACGCCGCCGGAAAGGCCGACGATAACGCGATTGGGGGAGGGGCTCGACACGGCGCGAATTGTACGCGCCCGGCGCGCGCTCCGGGCGGGCTAAAGCCTGACCGCGCCGACCTCGGTTGCCGCTTCAGGATCGAGACTTGCGATGGCCTCGAGCGGCAGACGCCGGCCGCTCATGTAGTCATCCACGCAGCGCAACACCAGGGGGCTGCGCATGCGCGGCTCGCGCTCGAGAAGTTCCGCGCGGCTCAGCCAATGCGTGCGGACAATGCCGCGGTCAAGCGCCTGGGATGCATCGTGGTCGACGACTGCACCGCAGAACGCAAACCGCAACGTGGCGCGGCCCGAGGTTGGGCTGCGCCATAGATAGACTCCGAGAAATGCCTCTGGGATGAAGCCCCACGCGGTCTCCTCACGCACTTCGCGCACCAGCGCCGCAATGATCGTCTCGCCGCTTTCGACGTGGCCTGCGGGTTGGTTGAAGACGAGACGGTTGCTGATACGTTCTTCAACGACCAGAAAGCGTCCGTCGCTTTCGCTGACCGCAGCGACCGTGATGTCGGGTTTCCACGCCATGCGCGACATTATAACGGCCGGTGAGATCGCCAGCCGCTCGTGCTCAGCCACGCCGTGCGACTCGCAGTCCCTGTTCGGGGGCGCTTGCATTCCAGACGCTGTCGAACTCGGTCAGATAGAGTTTAGCTACCGGGGGATTGTTGAAGTCGGCGATCCCATCCCAGGTGTCGGCGCGCATGCGGTAGGCGATGGCGCGGTCATCGGCGATCAGATAAGCAGAGGCGCGCTGCGGCGATTCGGCGGCAACGTAGCGGATGTCGATGCAGCTTGACAGGCGCCGCCCCATCGCCACGAATCGATTGCTGTCGCGCATGACGCGCGTCGGCTCGACCAACAGTACGCGCACCTTGGAGAAGCTGCGTGCCAATACAAAATGCTTGACGATGTCGAGAAACGCCGTCTGATCGTAGAGGTCGGGTTCAAGATCCGGTGTATAGATTGACATCAGGCGCTGCGCAGAAGCGGCAGCGCGGTTTACCGCCTGGCGCGCTTCGGCAAGCGTCGTGAAGACCATCAGGGTTTCTGTCGCGCGCCGCGCGAGGGCATCGTCCGTGGCATCGGATTCAGGCGTATAGCGGGCATTCGCGAGTTGCGCGAGTTGGCCGGTCAAATCCGTATCCCCGGGAGCTTTCAAGATCGCGAACCTGTCTTGAGTACCTGCGCACGGGCAGGCTCGTCGATCTTAGAAAGAGGAGTCCCTTTGGGTTGCCGATCGGGTCACGGTTTCGGCGAGCTGCACCTGTGCGGTAAGTCGGAACCGCGGTGCAGTTCGCACTTTGACGCGCCTACACTTCGAGCGCGAGGCGCTGCG
>DATCBZ010000138.1:0-6066 GCA_036511555.1 Steroidobacteraceae bacterium | reverse complement strand
CGCTGAGGATTGAATGACGCGGTTCATACGCACCTACGGGGCGCTGTCGCTCTTGGCGGCAAGCATGTAGCCGGCATTGCGAACGGTGTGCAATAGCGGACGCTCAGCATCGGCGTCGATTTTTTGCCTGAGCTTACTGATGTGCACATCCACGACATTGGTTTGCGGATCGAAGTGGTAGTCCCACACATTCTCAAGCAGCATCGTGCGCGTCACCACCTGCCCCGCATGGCGCATCAGGTATTCGAGGAGCTTGAACTCGCGCGGTTGCAGAGTAATCGCGCGATCCCCGCGCACGGCCTTGCGCGACAACAGGTCCATACGCAAATCCCCGACATCAAGCGTCGTTTCGGCGCTGTTGCCCTGCGCCCGGCGCAACAGCGCGTCAAGCCGCGCCAGCAGCTCACCGAACGCGAACGGCTTGGTGAGATAGTCATCACCGCCGCTCTTGAGGCCGCGGATGCGCTCATCGACATCCGAAAGCGCGCTCAGAATGAGTATGGGCGTGCGATTGCCGGCCTTTCTCAGCGCCTCGATGATAGCAAGACCATCGATGTGCCCCGGCAGCATCCGATCCATGATGATCACATCGTACGGTTCGCTTGCGGCGAGAAACAGGCCGTCACGGCCATTGGCCGCGTGATCTGCAGTGTGCCCAGCCTCTTGCAGGCCCTTGATCACGAATTGGCTGACGCGTTCGTTATCTTCGACCAGTAGCAGTTTCATGGCACCTCCGGCATTTGGGCGAACCTGCTTAAATGACTGTGAGCGGCTGTTCGGCAGGCGGCGGCGCAGGAGCCTGATGGCGGCGTGCGCTGCGGGCTTTGCGGCGCTCTGCCATGCGCATCGCAAACCGGTCAAGGTACAGATAGATGACGGGAGTGGTGAAGAGGGTAAGAGCCTGGCTCAAAAGCAGTCCACCTACCATGGTAATTCCAAGCGGCTGACGTAGCTCCGAGCCGGTACCCCGCCCCAGCATCAGCGGCAGCGCGGCGAGGAGCGCGGCCATCGTCGTCATCATGATCGGCCGAAAGCGCAAGAGACAGGCCTGCCGAATCGACTGTTCCGGAGTCAGATGCTGCTCGCGCTCGGCTTGGATGGCAAAGTCGACCATCATGATGCCGTTTTTCTTGACGATGCCGATCAGCAGGATAATGCCGATCAACGCGATCACGGACAGATCGAAATGGAAGATGATCAGCATCAGTAACGCGCCGACGCCGGCCGAGGGTAGCGTCGAGAGAATCGTCAAAGGGTGAATGTAACTCTCGTAGAGCATACCCAGGATGATGTAGACCACCACCAGCGCCGCCAGAATGAGATACGGCGTGCTTTTAAGCGAGGCTTGAAAGGCCTGCGCGGTGCCCTGAAAGGTGCCGGTGATCGCGGCGGGCATGCGGATATTGGTCGCCGCGGCTTGAATCTTATCGACGGCCTCACCAAGGGCTAACCCGGGGGCGAGATTAAAGGATAGCGTGACCGCGGGGAATTGCCCCTGGTGGTTAATCGAGAGGAAGGTCACGTGCTGCGTATCGAATTTTGCAAACGTTGACAGCGGCACTTGCTGGCCGGTAAGCGGCGATTTCACATAGAGCTTGTTCAGAGTGTCCGGATCCGCCTGCAACGCGGGCGTGATCTCGAGGATGACGTGGTAACTGTTGAGTTGCGTGAAGTACTGCGCCGCCTGACGCTGACCGAATGCATCGTAGAGGGTGTTGTCAATCACGGCCGGTTGAATGCCGAAGCGCGCGGCCTGGTCGCGATCAATGGTCAGCGACACCATAGTGCCGTTGGTCTGCTGGTCGGAGGCAACGTCGCGCAGTTGCGGCAGCCTCTGCAGCTCGGCGAGCAGCCGCGGCGCCCACTCGTCGAGTTCATCAAGGTCCGAATCCTGCAGCGTGTATTGGTACTGCGTGCGCGAAGTGCGGCCACCGACGTTCAGATCCTGCGACGCCTGCAAGAAGAGCGTCGCGCCCGGCACCTTTGCCAGCTGCGGTCGCAGCCGTGTGATGATTTGGTCCGCCGTCGCCGAACGCTGATCGCGCGGCTTTAGGCCCAAAACAACGAAGCCGTTATTGATCGGCCGGGAACCGCCGATCGAAGCTCCCCAGCTCTCAATGTCCGGATCGCGCGCGATTACATCCGTCAGCTTATGCTGCAGACGCACCATCGCCTCAAACGAGACATCCTGCGATGCGTCGGAAAGACCGACGATAATACCGGTATCCTGCTGCGGGAAGAAACCTTTGGGAATGACGACATAGAGCGCGACGCTTGCCACAACCGTTGCCAGGAACACAAAAAGCGTCGGCCGCTGGTGGCGCAGCACAAAGTCGAGCCCGTGAGTATAGCCCGCGAGGATCTTCGCAAAACCACGCTCGATCACCAGGTATAGCCGGCCGTGGCGCACGTGCTTCTCATCCCGCAGGAACAAGGCGCACATCATGGGCGAGAGTGTCAGCGCGACAAACGCCGACATGAGGATGGTCATCGTCACTGTGATTGCAAATTCACGGAACAGTCGGCCGACGATTCCGGCCATCAGCAAAAGCGGTATGAATACGGCCACCAGCGACAGGCTGATCGAGACGATCGTAAAGCCGATCTCGCTCGCACCCTTCAGGGCGGCCTCGCGCGGCGACAGGCCTGCCTCAATGTGTCGATAGATGTTCTCCAGCATCACGATCGCGTCGTCGACAACGAAACCCACCGCAATCGTGAGCGCCATGAGCGAGAGATTGTCGAGGCTGTAGCCGACCGCAAACATGAGGGCCGCGGTGCCGAACAATGCCAGTGGCACCGTTACGCCGGGAATGATTGTGGCCCACACATTGCGTAAGAACAGGAAGATCACCAGCACCACGAGCGCGATCGTCAACATCAATGTGAATTCGACATCGTGCACCGATGCCTTGATGGTTGTGGTGCGATCAATGATGCGATCGAGTTTGATCGATGGCGGCACCGCCGTCATGAGGTGCGGCAGCAGCGCATCGACGTGCGCCACGGCGTCGATGATGTTGGCGCCGCCGCGCTTGTAGACCAGCAGCAGGATCCCGGCCTTATCGTTCTGCCAACCGGTCAGCTGTGCGTTCTCCGGACCGTCTACCGCAACGCCGATATCGCGGATGCGCACCGGTGCGCCGTTCTTGTAGGCGATGATGACGTCGTTCCAGGGCGCAGCCTTGAGCAGCTGATCGTTGTCATAAATGGCAAAGTTGTGGCTCGGACCATTGATGGATCCTTTGGGTGAATCAACCGTCGCCGTCGTGATGACGCTTGCCACATCCTCAAGCTGGATACCAAGAGCGGCAATCTTCGCCGGATCGACCTGCACGCGCACCGCCGGCTTCTGCTGTCCGCCAATGGCCACCTGCGCGATGCCGTCGATGCGTGAGAGTTGCTGCGCGATGACGTTCTCAGCGTAGTCATCGACTGTGGTAATCGGCAGCACATCCGAATGCACCGCGAAGATCAGAATCGAGGAATCAGCCGGGTTTACTTTGCGATAGGCGGGCGGCGCGGGCAGATTCTTCGGCAGCTGACCACCGGCGGCATCGATCGCCGCCTGAATATCCTGCGCGGCGGCGTCAATATTGCGCCCGAGGTCAAATTGCACCGTGATCTGTGCGGTACCGAGCACGCTGGTCGACGTCATTTGATTGACGCCGGAGATCTCCGAAAACTGATACTCAAGTGGTGCGGCGACTGACGAGGCCATCGTCTCCGGACTGCCTCCGGGCAGCTGCGCGGTAACGACAATCGTCGGGAAATCCACCTGCGGCAAAGGTGCCACGGGCAGCAGTGGGAAGGCGACGAGCCCGACCAGGAAAATACCCGCCATCAAGAGCGAGGTGGCAACCGGCCGCTCGATGAACGGCGTTGAGATATTCACTGCGCAGCGCTTCCTGGTAGGGGTTGCGGCATTTTGTCGGTTGCCACCGTGGGCACCGGCGTTGCTGCACTGGCGGCCGTGCGCACCGGCGTGCCCGGCTGCAAGCGATACTGATTGCTCGTAACGACGACTTCGCCCTCGTTCAGTCCCTTGGCCACCAGCGTAAGCGCACCGCTTTCCGCACCGATCTCAAGGCTGCGGGCTTCAACGGTCGAGTCCGGCTTTACGACGTAGGTAAAAACTCCATTGGGGCCGCGCTGCACGGCTTTTGACGGAATTGTCAGCGCATTGTGAGCGGTCTCGAGCAACAATCGAGCATTGATGAATTCCCCCGGCCAGAGCTGGTTGTCAGCGTTCGGGAAAGTTGCCTTCAGGCGTGCTGTGCCCGTCGCCTGGTCGATCTGGTTGTCGATGAGAGCGAGCGTGCCATGATCAAATGCGCTCTTCTCATCCCGCGACAGCGCGGCGACGGCGACGGGGCCGGCAGCAAGGGCGCGATTGACAGCGGGCAACTGATCCTCGGGCAAGGTAAAGACGAAGGAGATGGGCTGCACCTGCGTCAAAATCACAATGCCCGTGGTGTCGCTCGCATGCACGATGTTGCCGGGGTCGACCAGCCGGATGCCGGTGCGGCCTTCGATCGGAGCGGTGATGGTGGTATAGGCAAGCTGCGTGCGCGCGTTTTCAATCATGGCCGCATCGCCTTTGATCTGCGCCTGCAGTTCTGCAACCAAGGCACGCTGCGCATCCAGCGTTTGCTTGCTGGTCAAATCCTCAGGCGCGAGCACCATGTAGCGTTGCAGGTCCTGCTGGGCGCTGCGCAGCTGCGCGCTGTCTTTCGCCTGCACAGCGAGCGCCTGATCGAGTGCCGCCTGATACGGTCGCGGATCGATTTGCGCGATGAGTGCGCCCTTTTTCAGCGTCTGGCCTTCAACGAACCCGACCTTTTGCAATTCGCCATCGACGCGCGCGGTAATTTTCACCGTGTAAAAGGCTTGCACCGTGCCAAGACCCGCAAGGTAGATCGGCACGTCGGCGCGCTTTGCGGCAGCGGTGTCGACCCGTACGGCGAGCGGAGCTTTCGAATGCGCCGCAGCCGCCTCTTTCTGACTGGCCGCATGCGAGCGCCACGCAAACAGCAATACGATGAGCACCGCGACCCCGAGCATCACGGCACGCGTACGGCTCAGGTGTGGCCAACGCGGCGAGGGTTCAAGGGGCGTGTTCAAACCATGATCTCCTAAGCCTTTTGCCAGCCGCCGCCGAGCGCATTGAAAAGACTGACGAGCGCTGCGAGGTGCGCATACTTCACCTGCACCAGGGCATCCTCGGCGCTAAACAATGCGGTCTCGGTGTTGAGCACCGTGAGAATATTGATCGTGCCGGCGTGAAACTGGATCTGCGTGATCTCATACGCGCGCCGTGCCTTCGCTACCGCCACCGCCTGACGTTGCCGCTGCAGATCCGTCTGCTGCAAAGCGACCAGCGCATCCTCGGCGTTACCGAACGCGGAGATCACGGTTTTGTGATAGTCCGCAAGCAGTTCGGCGTAGTGCGCTTTGCTGTAGGCATACTGGCCGGCAAGCGCCCCGCCCTGAAGGATTGGTTGAGTGAGCCCGCCGCTCAGCGCGAAGATGCGCCCGGCCGGGTTGATCACCGTCGCAAGCGCGGTGCTCGCATAGCCCCCGGATGCCGTGAGCGAAATGCTCGGAAAGAAACTCGCACGCGCAACCTGAATATCCGCATTCGCGGCCATGAGTTGCGCCTCGGACTCGGCGACATCGGGACGCCGCTGCAGCAGCTCCGAAGGCAGGCCGGGCCTGACGGTGGGTTCTGACAGATCATCAAGCTTGGCGGCGGTGATGGTCACCTCCTCCGGTGTCTTGCCCACGAGAATGGCAAGGGCGTCGGTGGTTTGCAGCAGCTGCTGCTGCAACGGCGGGATCGCCGCATCCAGCACCGCAACCGTCGTCGCCTGCTGCGCGACGTCGAGCGCCGTTACCGTGCCGACCGTCTGCTCAAGCTGCAAGCCCTTGAGGGTATTTTGCGCGCTGGCAAGATTAGCCGTAGCGACCGCCAGCCGATCATGCAGTTCAAGCGCCTGAAAATAGGTGCTGGCGACGGCCGTCATCACCGAAAGTTCGACAGTCACCCGGTCGTAGCGGCTCCCC
>DATCBZ010000137.1:0-7351 GCA_036511555.1 Steroidobacteraceae bacterium | reverse complement strand
GCCTTGATCTCGGCATTGGCGGCATCGCGCTTCGCCTCCGTCACCCGCTCGCTGCCTTTGATGGCGGCGGCGTCCGCCTGTTTTTGCGCTTCCGCCGCGCTTTCCTGGCGCGAGCAGGCCGTGGTCGATAGCAGAACGATCGCACCCAGAACCCACCACTTCGAACCGATCATATCTTTCTCTCCCATCGAGTTTAAAAGCTGCAACTTTGCAATAAACCCGCAACTGCCGCTATTGTTCCGCGCCCGCCGGCAGGCGGGCCTTATGGTGAATGCGTGCCCAGCACCACGCGCACCGTATGCGTGCGGCCATCATCCATCAGCGCAACGCGGGCCTGCCGCGCGCTCACGCCCTGCTGCAAAGGTTTGCCATCAAGTTCAAGATGCGCGACGCCGCGATTCACGCCGTCGGGGTTTTCCACCGTGATCTCATAGCGCGTCGCATGGTATTTGAAGACGATTTCAAAGCGTGGCCAGAGTTTGGGAATGCACGGCGCGAGAACGAGCGTCGCCGCATGCACCTTGAAACCCAGTACCGCCTCAAGCCCAGCGCGATATAGCCACCCGGCCGAGCCCGTATACCAGGTCCAGCCGCCGCGGCCGACGTGCGGCGCGACCGAGTAGATGTCCGCGGCGACGACATAAGGCTCGACCTTATAGCGATGCACCTGCGCACGGCTGCGGGCGTGATTGATGGGATTCAGCATGGAGAACAGTGCGGCGGCCTGATCGCCCTCACCCAAGCCTGCAAAGGCGAACACCGACCAGGTGGCCGCATGCGTGTATTGGCCGCCGTTTTCGCGAATGCCGGGTGGATAACCCTTGATATAGCCCGGTTCATGCAGCGTCTTATCGAAAGGCGGTGTGAACAGCAGCGCAAGATTTGCAGGCTTCAGGATGAGATGTTCCGATACGGCGGCCATCGCGCGCGCCGCGCGCGCAGGCTCGCCTGCACCGGAGATCACCGCCCACGACTGTGCGATGCAATCGATCTTGCACTCGGTGCTGGAGGCCGAGCCCAGCGGCGAGCCATCGTCAAAATAGCCGCGCCGATACCAATCACCGTCCCAGCCGGTTGTCTCAAGTGCGGTTTTCAGTGCTGTTGCGGTGGCGAGCCACTTCGCACTGCGCGCGGCTTCGCCGCGGGCGCTTGCGAGGGGACTCCAGGCGATGAGCGCCGCGTGCAATATCCAGCCGAGCCAGACACTCTCGCCTTTGCCGCCCTCGCCAACGCGGTTCATGCCATCGTTCCAGTCGCCCGTGCCCATCAGCGGCAGGCCGCGTTCACCTATAGTGAGGCTGTGGTCAAGCGCGCGCGCGCAGTGCTCGTAAAGAGTGGCACGCTCCTCGGTCGTCTCGGGCAGGTAGTAGGCGTCGTGCTCGCCGGGCTGCAGCGCGCGACCGGTCAGAAACGTGACCATCTCATCAAGGACTGCCGCATCTGCGGTCGCCTCCATGTAATAGGTCGTGATGTAGGCAAGCCACACCCGGTCATCGGACATGCGCGTGCGCACCCCCTGGCCGCTCGAAGGTAGCCACCAATGCTGTACGTCGCCTTCGACAAATTGCCGCGCCGCGGCGCGCAGGATCTGTGCGCGCGTCAATGCCGGATTTGACGTCACGAACGCCATCGAATCCTGTAACTGGTCGCGAAAGCCATAGGCGCCGCTTGCCTGATAGAACGCCGAGCGTGCCCACAGGCGGCAGACGAGCGCCTGGTACAGCATCCAGCGATTGAGAATGATGTCCATCGCGCGATCCGGCGTCCTCACCTGCACGCCGCCCAGCGCACCGTCCCAGAATTCGACGACTGATTGCAGCACATGCTCAAGATCCGCCGCCCGATAACGCGTGATGAGTGCCTGGGCATCGGCGCTGTTGTCGCTCTGGCCGAGAAAGAAGACGATTTCGACAACCTGGTCCGGCTCTATTCGCAGCGGACACTGCAGCGCAGCGCAGGGATCAAGGCCCGCGCCGACCTCGTTCGAGAGCGGCTCGGCACGCGCAAACGCCGCGGGATATTTGAGCGTGCCGTGACGGCCGAGAAATTCGCGCCGATCGGAAGTCCAGCTTGTTTGCCTGCCGCCGAGATCCGCAAAAGAGACGCGCCCTTTGAACATCGTGTTCCAAGGATTGGTTGCGAACAGCGCGCCCGTGTGCGCATCGAGTTGCGTGATCACATACGGCGCTGAGGCGCTCCTCGGCGAGGGCCCGAGTACCCACTCCGCGTACGCCGTGACGGACAAACGACGCGCGCGCTTGGAAGTGTTGTGAATCTTGAGCCGCGAGATCTTGATCGAATCATCGAGCGGCACGTATTGCAGAAGCTCAAGCGCAATGCCGTGCGCCTGACGTTCAAAGCGGCTGTAGCCCTGGCCGTGCCGCGCGGTGTACTGGCCATTTGCATCCTCGATCGGTGAGGCGGTCGGCGTCCACAGCTGTCCCGTGTCCTGATCCTGCACATAGATGACCTCGCCGGGACGGTCGCTCACCGGGTCATTGGACCAGGGTGTCAGCTGATTCTCGCGGCTGTTGACCGCCCAGGTGTAGCCACTGCCTTCCACCGCGACCTGAAAGCCGAATAATGGATTGGAGATCACATTGACCCACGGCGCCGGCGTTGACTGACCGCCGCTTAGGACTGTCAAGTACTCGCGGCCGTCGGCGGCAAAACCCCCCAGTCCATTGAAGAACTCAAGGTCGCGCGGCGCCGGCGCTAGGGGCGGCTTGTCGGTGGCTGTTGTGCTCGCGCGCTCGCGTGCGGGGGCGGGCGCGTCGGGCTCTGCGAGACGATCGAGCTGCTCGGCAAGCGTGCCGCGTGCGCCCACCAGCACCGCACGCGCGATGGCGGGCAGTATGGCGCGCGTCTCCTCGGCGATGAGATCGGCACGCAGCACGTGCACCGAGCCGCGCGCGCCTTCGGCCCCGAGCTGCGGCAGCGACTGACTGCTGCGCAGCAGCGTTTCCAGCACCGTCTGCAAATCCTGAACGTAGGAGGCGGCGCGCTCGTTCAGAATCACGAGATCAACGGCCAAACGCTTCAGACGCCAGTATTCGTGTGCCCGCAGCAGTTGACGCACGATGGCGATGTCGGCGACGTCGTCGATCCTGACCAGCACGATCGGCAGGTCTCCGGAGATTCCCTGCGCCCACAGCGATGCGGGTCCGCCACTGCCGCGGCGAATCGCATCCGATGACGGACGCAGAGATGAGTTCGAATACAGCACCGGAGCGGCCAGGCGCTGAAACAGCGCGGCCTCGTCCGCATCGATACCCAGATGCCGTAACTGCACCTGCGCCTGTGTCCACGCGAGTGTTGCTGCACGTACGTAGGCATTGCCATTGTGGTGCTTATCAACGAGATCAAGAATGCTCGAGCGCGAGGCTGCAGAACTCGTCCAAAAAGCAATACGGGCGGTGGCGCCAGCGGGAATGCGCAGCCGATAGCGCAGCGCAAACACCGCGTCAAGAACCGGCCCCACCGTATTGTTGAGGCGCCGTCCATCCATCACGGCGATCGGCGCACGTACGCCGTGACCGCGGCCGAGAAAGCGCGCACGATCGGTTTCGTATTGCGCATCGCCCACGACTTCGCTCTCGATGATCGCGTAGTGCGCAGCCCAAATCTCAGGTTCGTTGGCCGCGCGGCGGCGCCGCGTCGCGAGAATCGCCCCCATTTTCGCGAAGTATTCGGTCTGCACGAACAGTTTGGAAAATGTCTGGTGCGCGGCATCAGCGGCGGCCGGCGCCAGCACCAATTCGCTGTATGAGGTGACCTCAATATCCTGTGCGCGACCCGCGTTATTTGAAATCGAGACGCGCCGCACTTCGGCATCGTCTTCAGGCGAGACGACGACTTCGAGCGTCGTCGTCAGGTTGCCATCGACGCGGATGAATTCGGCACGGTCCTCGGTGAATGTGACCTCGTAGCTATCCGGCTCAACGCCGCTTGGCTGATAGCCCGCGGACCACACCTCGCCGCTGTCGACGTTGCGCAGAAAGATGTAGCTGCCGGCGTCATCACATGTGCCATCCGCACGCCAGCGCGTCACGGCCGAATCCTGCACCGCGCTGTAGCCGGATCCGGCGGACGTCAGCATGACTGCATAGCGGCCGTTCGAGAGCAGATGGACCTGCGGGGTCGCGCTGTGCGGGCTGTGCAGCCGGCGCAGCTGCGGTTGATCCGAATCCCGCACGCGCGCGGCGTTGTGCACTTCCTCGGCGCGCGGATGCGCCACGGACACATCGCGCGGTGTTCGCTCTTGCAATAGAAGCTCCGTGGCCTGTACTTGCGGCTCTGCATGGAAGCGTTCGCGCATCTTACCGTCCATGAGCGCGTTCGCAATCGCAACAATCGTCATGCCCTGATGGTGCGCCATGAAGGCGCGCACCATCGCAACCTCGGTTCCCTCCGGCAGGCGGCTCGGGGTGTAATCAAGTGCCTCATAAAAGCCGTAGCGGCCCCGCGCACCGATCGCGGTGAGGCGCGCGAAGTTGCGTGCCGCTGCCTGCGGCGCAATCATCGCAGCAAGCCCGGTGGCGTACGGCGCGATTACGGCATTTTCGCTCAAGCCGCGTTTCAGGCCGAGACCCGGCACACCGAAGTTCGAATACTGATACGTGAACTCGATGTCGCGAGCGTTATAGGCGGACTCTGATACCCCCCAGGGCACTCCGAGCGTTGCGCCGTACTCCATCTGCCGCTGCACGATCAGGCGATTGGTCTGCTCGAGAAGACTACCGGTTGGTGCGCGCATGACGAGCGATGGCATCAGGTATTCGAACATCGATCCCGCCCAAGAGATGAGAGCGGCGCCATGTCCGACCGCAGTTGCGGCGCGGCCAAGTCGAAACCAATGGCGCGCCGACACATCGCTCTTGGCGATCGCGACAAAGCTCGCAAGCCGCGCTTCCGATGCCAAAAGATCGTAGCAGTTGCTGTCGAGACTGCCGTCGGCGGCGCGATAGCCGATGGAAAGGAGCCGCCGCTCAGGATCAAGCAGAAACGCAAACTGCATTGCCTCTGCCATAGCGCGCGCCGTTGCTTCAATGGCGGCGAGGCGCTGCTTCAAAGCGATGATTCCCGTCTCGTTGAGATCAAGATCACTCAACCAGCTCTCGATCGAGCGCTGGGTCGCCTCCGCCCAGAAAAGTAGATCGCCGTCCGCCTCGCCATCCAGATCGTTCGCCATCGTTCGCGCGATGTCGACCAGCGTTGCCGAGTGCGCCGTGATCGCGCGCAAGCGCGCGGCGATGTCGGCGTGCAAGTTCGGTCGCTCGATGAGTGCATCGGCGAGCTCGTCAAGCGCATCTTCGAGGTGATGGCGGGCAATGGTCTGCGTGCGGCGGTTGTCCGGTAGTTCCTCGAGCGCTTCGCGGGTCAGGTGCAAGGCATCTGCAACGCCGTCAAAGGAGCGCGCATCCGCAATCTGCATTTCGATCCACTCGCGACAGGTATTGGCGAGTGCAAGCAGGTGGCCCGCAAGGTTGCCACTGTCGACGGACGATACGTAGCGTGGATCAAGCGGGCGTAAATCACCGGTGTCGTACCAGTTGTAGAAGTGGCCGCGAAATTTCTGCAAGCGCTGCATGGTCGCAAGCGTCGCTTCCAGACGCTGTACGGTTTCGATCGTTCCTGCCCAACCAAAGTCGCGCGCGCTGACCGCGGATAGCAGATACAGACCCATGTTGGTGGGTGAGGTGCGGTGCGCGACGACCGGATTAGGGTCCTCCTGAAAGTTATCCGGCGGCAGCATGTTGTCGCCGGCGGTGACGAATGTTTCAAAGTAGCGCCAGGTGCGTCGCGCCACCCGGCGCAGCGCGCGCACATCTTTTGCCGGCAGCGACTCGCGCCCGCCGACCAGCGGCGCGCGGCTGATCCAGAATGCAATCGCCGGAGATGCAATCCACAAGATTACAAACGGCGCTGCCAGAAACCAGATGTGCCGGGCAAAGAGCGCGCCGGTGAGCGCAGCGACGATGCCCAGCAAGACGGCGCCGCCCATGCGTCGATACAGCCCCACAATGGAGAGCCCGGCGCGCGCCTTCGCCTGCGCGGCAGGAACCCATTCGAGAAGGTTGCGTCGGCTGACGACGAGCCGATAGAGCGTGCGTACGATTGCATCGCTCATGAGCGCCGCCTGATGCGCGAGAAATACCATGAGGAGTGACGTTTGCGCCGCCGCGAGCCCCAAGTCGCGACGCAGCGCGCGCAGGTGACTCGGCAAAGTCACACCCGTATTGCGTGGCACGATCGCGCCAAGCACCGGCAGCAACGTCGGAATTGCAATACTCCAAATAATGAACGCGGTCCAGATGGCGGCGCCCGGCAGCGGCAGCGTCCAGCCGACCAGTAACGCGGCAAGCGCCGCAGGCGCGGAGAGCGTACGGCGCAGATTGTCCAACATCTTCCACTCGCCGATGAGCGGCACCGTGCTGCTAACAGGGCTCCTCGCCGCCACATCGCGGCGGCCAAAAATCCACGGCAGCAGCTGCCAGTCACCCCGCGCCCAACGATGCTGACGGTTGGCGGAAACGTCATAGCGTGTTGGAAATTCCTCGACCACTTCGATGTCGGATGCCAGTCCGGCGCGCGCGAAGATGCCCTCGAAGAGATCGTGGCTCAAGAGCGTGCCGTCAGGAACGCGGCCAGCAAGCGCCGCCTCGAATGCATCGACGTCGTAGATGCCTTTACCGGTGTAGGAGCCCTCGCCCAGAAGGTCCTGGTACACATCCGAGACCGCAGCAGCGTACGGATCGATGCCGCTTGCGCTTGAAAAGACCCGCTGAAAAATCGATCCCTCGCGACCAACTGGCAACGACGGCGTCACCCGCGGTTGCAGCACGGCATAGCCTTCGACGACGCGACCGACCGCCGGATCAAAGCGCGCTCGGTTCAGCGGGTGCGCAATCTTGCCGACCAGGCGCCGCGCGCTTTCACGCGGCAAGCGCGTATCCGCGTCAAGCGTGATGACGTAGCGCACGCCGGGAGGCACGAGCGCCGCACGGGCGCCGATACCGATGAACGTGGTATCGGTTGCCCCGCGCAAAAGCCGGTTCAACTCATGCAGCTTGCCGCGCTTTCTCTCCTGGCCCATCCAGGTATTCTGTCCGGCGCTCCAAACACGCCGCCGATGCAGGAGCAGAAACCGCGGGCCGGCGAGCCCGGCGCCGTGCCGAAGATTCAAGCTCGCGACACCTTCGAGCGCGGATTTATAGAGCGCCTCATCGGCAGGTGAGGTCTCGGTTGCGCAGTCCACCCAGTCCGACAGCAGCGCGAAATAAAAATCGCCTTCCGGGGAGGCGAGAAAGTGGATTTCAAGACGCTCGAGCTCTTCGGCAACGGCAGCCCT
>DATCBZ010000136.1:0-4322 GCA_036511555.1 Steroidobacteraceae bacterium | reverse complement strand
TGGTACGCCGCTGCCTGCCGGTCACCGCGACCCGGCGCAGGTTCCTCCGGTTGCATCCCTGTGCGTCTCATGCCACGGCGCCGATGGCGTCGGAATCACTCCGCTATATCCGACGCTCGCCGGCCAGCACGCCGACTACATCGTGCGCGCGCTCGATGAGTATCAGAAGGGCGCGCGCAAGAATCTCATTATGGCGACCTTCGTGACGAAACTGACGGCCGAGCAGATCGACGCTCTCGCCGACTACTTCTCCAAGCAGGAGCCCGCGCTGCAAGCTTTGCCACGCGCATCGACGCGGTTTTCCGCCGCGCAGTAACGCATCGATACCAGCGCGCGCCTTTCTCAAGGGTGCGCGAGACGCTCAAGGAACAGGGCGGCCGTCTGCATGTAGAAGTCGCGGTTCGATTTCTTATGAAAGCCGTGACCTTCGTCTTTCGCCGCGAGATACCACACCTCACCGCCGTCGGCGCGCACGCGCGCCACCAGCTGTTGCGATTCTTCCGCCGGCACACGCGGGTCGTTCAGACCCTGCACGACCAATAGCGGGCGGCGAATGGACGCTGCGTTCGTGAGCGGCGAGATGCGCGACAGATAGCCGCGCATTTTCGGATCGCGCTCATCGCCGTATTCGGCGCGTCGCAAGTCGCGGCGGTACGCCGCCGTGCCCGTGAGGAAGCTTACAAAATTAGTGATGCCCACGACGTCGATGCCGCCGCGCAGCCGATCGTTGTAAGCCGCAAGCGAGGCGAGCGCCATGTAGCCGCCGTAGGATCCGCCCATCACCACGACGCGATCGCGGTTGAGATCTTTCTGCAGCCCGATCCAAACCAATAACGAGCCGATATCGCGCACCGCATCCTCACGCAACACGCCATTGTCGAGCGCGAGGAAACCTTTGCCGTAGCCTTCCGAGCCGCGCACGTTAGGCGCGATCACGACATAGCCCAGTTCGTTCACCAGGAACTGCGTGAACGCATCGAACTCCGGGCGATACTGCAATTCCGGCCCGCCGTGAATATTGATGAGCACCGGATGCGGGCCGGCGCTGCGCGGCTGATACAAATATGCGGAGATCATGCGCGGCCGTCCGTCGACGCGGTCCCAGGTCGGATAGCGAATGAGATCCGCGGAGACAAATGTCTTTGCATCGATGGGGCCCACTTCGCTGCGCGTCCAGCGCTCCGTGGAATTGCGCGCGGGATCGTAGACATACACATCGCGCGGCGCTTGCGCGGACTCTGCCGAAAAAGCGAGGTGCTGACCGGCGCGGTCGAAGCGCACATTGAAAATACGTCCATCCGGCACCGCGGGCGGCGCGAGCTCAAGCTTATGTTCGGTATCGACGACCGTAAGACGGCTCTTGCCATCCTCGTTCGCGACGTAGGCGAGGTAGCGGCCGTCGGCGCTCGCATCGAAGGATTCGATATCCCAGGGTATATGCGCGGTCAGCTTGCGCGACTCATGCGTGACGGTGTCCACGTAGTGCAGCTGCGCGAATTCGCCGTCCTCGTCGGAGACGACATAGACGCCGCGGCCATCGGGTGCGAAGCGCGCCGAGCGGATCCCGATCTTGCGATTAGATTTCTCAAGCGGCGTGAGGGCACCGCTCGTGGCATCAGCAATGTACAGATAGCTTTCACTGACGGAGAGATACTTCCAGACGAGAAGTTTCTGATCGTCGGCCGACCAATCAAGCGGATACCAGGTTTCATTGTGGGCGCCGACGGCGAGCCGCGGCGGCGTGCCGGCGGCGACATCCGCGATGTAGATGTCAAAGCTCACGCCGTCGCGATCGTTGCCATAAAAGGCAATGCGTTTGCCGTCCTTCGACCAGACCGGACTGCCGTGCAGTGACTTACCATCGCTCAGGCGCCGCACGGCGTGATCCGCGAAGCGATAGTAGTAGACCTGTGAGTTCTCATCGCCGCCGCGGTCGGCGAGATATGCAAAGCCTTCCGCTCCGGGAATCTGCGGAGCGCGTGCCACGGTGACGGGTTCGGCGAGGAACGTCAGCTGCTCGCGCATGCCAAGAGGCGCTGCTATCCGATGCACCTCGTCGACATCGCCAAAGCGGGTGCTGATGAGCATGCCGCCATCGGGGAGCCAATCGAGAAAGCTCGACTGGCGCGCGTGCAGATAACGCTCGAGTCGCTCGGCAAGCGCCGCATCGGGCGCCGGTATGCCCTCAAGAACGAGATTGCCGCGCTCCTGGTGCACGGCAGTTGCCATGCGCGCCTGAGCGTGCGCCGTGCGCGGCGCGGCGCTGCAGAGAATGAGTAGCAGAAGGACGGACAGCGCTCGAACAGCGACAAGTGCGGTGCGCATGAGCAGATGATGCAAGACGGTCGATGAAGCCGCTAGGATGTTGCGACCCGCGGGGCAATTGCGCAATGCTAATCACGCAAGCGCCGTGCGGTGCGGGCGCCTGCGACAACGCAGGCTTCCTCTTTCTGCCGTGGCGGCTGTCTTAAGCCTTGCGCAAGACCGGAGAATTATTTTGAAGCCGCGACTTACGCAATTCGAAAACGGCATCAGCGCGGTGGATGCCGAGTACGTACGTTCCGGGATGGCCGCCGCGCATATCATCCAGCACGGCGGGCGCGCCGCGTTTGTCGATACCGGCACGACGCATTCGGTGCCTTATCTGCTTGCGGCACTCGAGGAACTGGGTGTCGCACGGGCAGCGGTCGATTTTGTTTTTCTCACCCACGTGCACCTCGACCACGCCGGCGGCGCGGGTACGCTCATGCAGGCATTGCCCAGTGCACGCGCTGTGCTGCATCCGCGCGGTGCACCGCATCTCATCGATCCTGCAAAGCTCATACAGGCGTCAATCGCCGTCTTTGGCGAGAGCGCCTACCGGCGGCTGTACGGCGACGTCTTGCCGCTGCCAAAGGAGCGCGTTCTCATCACGAGCGATCTTGAACGCATGGAGCTTGCCGGACGAACCTTTGAATTCGTGCATACACCGGGGCACGCGCTGCATCACCAGGCGATCGTGGACCTTGAGTACTCCGGCATCTTTACCGGCGACACCTTCGGCTTGTCGTATCGCGAGTTCGACACCGAAAACGGTGCGTTCATCGTGCCGACGACAACGCCGACCCAATTCGATCCGGAGCAGCTGCTGCATTCGATCGATCGTCTGGCGGCCTATGCGCCGCAGTATCTGTATTTGATGCATTACTCGCGCGTCACCGACATCCCGCGGCTGGCGCTGTCGCTCAAGCATCAGATTCGCGAGTTCGTGCGCTTCGCGCTCGAATTGGGCTCGCGCGCGGATGCGGCGCAAGCCATCGGCAGCGCCATGCGCGAACTGTGGGTCGAGCTTGCGCGCGCGCATGGCTGCAGGCTGTCGCAGGCTGAGTACGATGAGTATCTCGCCAAGGACATTGCGCTTAACGTGCAGGGAATCATCGCCTGGCTTGCGCGCCGACAAAAAAACTAGAGGCCACGCTGTGAAATCCTTTCAGGCATTTCGTATCCATCAAGAGCAGGGCAAGATCGTCGCGCGTTTTGAGAAGTTGACGCTCGATGAGCTCTCCCCGGGCGAGGTTGTCGTGCGCGTCACGCATTCGGGGATCAACTACAAAGATGCGCTCGCCGCGAGTGGCGCCGGCAGGATCCTGCGACGCTACCCACTGGTTGGCGGCATCGATTTTGCGGGTGTCGTCGAATCATCGAGCGATGCGCGCTTTCATGTCGGGGATGCGGTACTGGTCACGGGCTGCCTGCTCTCCGAGACGCACGATGGCGGCTATGCCGAGTACGCGCGCGTGCCCGGAGATTGGGTGATCCCGATGCCGCCGGGATTTGATGCGCGCATGGCCATGGCGCTCGGCACCGCCGGCTTCACCGCAGCGCTTGCGATCCATTTGATGGAGCGCAACGAGCAGGCGCCGGGTGCGGGTCCGATCGTCGTTACCGGAGCCAGCGGCGGTGTCGGCAGCCTCGCCATCGATATGCTCGCAGGCGCCGGTTACGAGGTCATAGCGGTCAGCGGTAAAGCCCATGCGACCGAGTACCTCAAATCCCTGGGCGCGGCGCGGGTACTGACGCGTGCTGAGATTAATTTTGGCACTAAGCCGCTCGAGGCCGCGCAGTTCGGCGGTGCGATCGACAATGTCGGCGGCAAGATGCTGGCGTGGCTCACGCGCACCGTCGGCTTCCACGGCAATATCGCGAGCATCGGCCTTGCAGGCGGCTATGAGCTCGTGACCACCGTCATGCCCTTCATTCTGCGCGGCGTGAACCTCTTGGGGATCAACTCCTCGGCGACGCCGCGCGACTTGCGCCTGACCGTGTGGCAGCGCATCGCAACG